>JAMDEL010000109.1 GCA_023487095.1 Patescibacteria group bacterium | reverse complement strand
CCCGAGGCGTTTCGCCGGCTGCCGCGTCCTTCTTCGGCTCATATTGCCAAGGCATTCACCACATACCCTTATCATGTTTCTAATCCAGATCAATTGACTAGCAATTTGTAGCCGCGAATATTTCGCGAACAAATTGCCAATTCTTTTACAATGTTCAATGTTCTAACTTACGATGAATACTTTGTACATTTTGTACACTAATTCGTCTACCCATGAATCACCATCTCGGTTGAAGTATGATGATTCATTATTCAGTTTTTAAAGTTCTATCCGATACAGCCACATAGCTACTGCTCAAGGGTTATCTTACAAGGCCTGGATACCCTCGAGATAGATGGTACGCCGAAGATCCTGAGCAGTAAGTATGTAGTTATATGTGGATTTTTGAAAAGTACGCTGGGCGACAAAAAAACCGCACTTGGCGGTTATGTAGGCCGTAAAAAAATACGCAAGTCTACATGAACCGCTGTCTGTTTAAGTATCTTGAGGTTTTTATCATATCGCCTTTGTTTATTTACTGTACTCACTATATTAATGGATTAAAGGCCTTTTGTCAAGGCATTTTGCCTAAAAAAACTGCTTTGTAAACTTGGCTTATTTATGGGCTTTAGAGGCTTATCGTCCACATATTACCCACACACTTATCCCGTTTTAACTGCCGGGCTAGAGTTTCTCAATTTCATGAATGCGCTTAGGGTCAACCACTACCGTACCTTGGACATTGTGTTCAATAATATTTGAAAAACGGGCGTTCATGACCACTTCGTTAAAACGATACGATGTTCGCGTATAAACCATTTTGGACAAGTCCTGGTCAACGGCCGTAACAGAAACCACAAACTCAGCGTTGGCTTTGGACAGGTCTTGGGCGTTTAGCCCATAAAGCGGGCTGTTCTTGTCAATCGGATGGACGATGGTCCAATGCAAAGGCAGAACCAGTACGTTGTCCCTTTCCAATCCAAGCTGTTGGAAACTGCGTTTACCATCTTTGCCGGTTATGGCTAGAGTCACCACCGCACCTACTTGCACCAACTCATGGCTGCGGTTGTTAATAATCCGGAACATAAACCCAGTCACCCCTTGATAGGGTGAAATTACCGCCTTGCGGCTAAAAATGATACCCGGCGCCGGGTTGGAAAACCGGGCAAACATTAAGCTGGCTCCCAACGCAAACCCAAGCATGCCCACCATGGCTTCTATGGCCAGCACGACTTCCGACCTGAAATTGGCGGGATGCAACGGACTGGACCCCAATGTTGTAATTACCTGCACGCTGTAAAAAAACAGCTCGCCAAAACGGGCTTGGGCGCCCAATTCTGCAATTTGCGGAAAAGCCTTCTCACCGCTAAAAAAATACAGGCTGGTAAAAACAAGGTTGGCTAAAACATAATAGGCAAAAACCCCGAAATAAAACCTCGGCCAGCTAATATTAAGTATGGCGTGGTAAGGGCTGAACGAACCTGTCTCCCACACGCCTTTCCGGTGGACGTTAAAACTGCCATCCCGGTTCACATAGCGGGTGCGGTTTTCCTGTATAACTTTTTCGCCTAAGCCCAGATCCTGGGCAGCTTTTTTTGAATTATTGGCCATTTATCAATTCTTTGAAATCTTTTTCAAAAAGTAAATTAACTCCTAACTTTTTTGCCTTCTCGTATTTTGAACCGGGCTCTTTGCCGACCACAACATAGCCGGTCTGCTTAGTAACGGATTCCGTAACCTTTCCCCCAAGACGCTTAATCTGGCTTTTTGCCTCATCCCGGCTCATGGTATCCAAAGTTCCGGTTATGACAAAGGTTTTCCCAGTAAGCTTGCCGACTGCCTGTTTTTGCGCCTGTTTTAGCACTTTTACCCCGTTTTTAAACAAATTCCCAATAAATCTGTTGTTTTCCTTATCTTTAAAATATTCATATACGCTTCTTGAAACCACGGGGCCGATGTTTTCAATCTGGTTAACTTCATCAAGACTTGCTGCCTGAAGTTTTTCCAGGCTGCCAAAATGCGCTGCCAAATCTTCAGCCGTCTGCTCGCCCACATGCAAGATACCAAGCGAATAAATAAACCTAGGAAGCGAAACCTGCCTGTGCTGGTTTATGGAAGTAATAATATTTTCCGCGCTCTTCTCACCAAACCTCTCCAAACCTTGGATATCTTCCTTTTTCAGGGCAAAGATATCCGCCGCATCGCTTATCAAGCCTTCCTCCTGAAAACGGTCTAAAATTTTCGGCCCAATTTCGTATATTTCCAAGACGCTAACAAAGTGCTGCATAAACCTGCGGTTCTTAGCCGGACACTTTGGGTTAGTACAATAATACGCGACTGAAACCTCGCTCTTCTTTGACCCAGCTTCCCTTTTTTCCACAAGATGGCCGCAAACCGGACAAGTTTTTGGCATTTTAAATTTTTTCTCTTTACCCGAACGCATCTTAGGCAAAACTTCAACCACTTCTGGAATCACATCGCCGGCTTTTTGAATAACCACCGTGTCCCCGATTCTAACATCCAGCCGCTCTATCTGATCCATGTTGTGAAGCGTCGCCTTGCTAATAGTGGACCCGGCGACAAGTGTTGGCTCAAACACGGCCAAGGGAGTCAGCACACCTGTCCGCCCCACATTGACTTTAATATCCTTGATTATGGTAGTGGCTTTTTCGGCCGGATACTTGTATGCCACCATATAGCGGGGGGCCTTACCTACCACTCCCAAAACTTTCTGCAAGGCAATCTGGTCAACCGAAACCACCACCCCGTCTGTGCCAAAAGGCAGGCTTTGCCGGATTTTCTCCACCCGACGAATTAACTCTTCTGCTTGCTTTAGGTCTTTTGCAACCATCTCATACTGCGGAAAGGTTTTAAAGCCGAATTTTCTTAAGTTTTCATGCAGTCCGGAATGGGTATTTGTGGGGTTAAAGCTGTGATTATTTATAAGCCCGAGGCTATTTGGGTTATCCGCGATGTCATACGCAAAAAAGTCCAGGCTTCTTTCCGCAGTCAAAGCCGAATCCAATTGGCGTAAAGACCCTGCCGCTGCATTGCGCGTATTGGCAAAAAGCTGTTTGCCTTCCTTTTCCTGTTTACGGTTAAGCTGCTCCAGGACTTTTTTAGTCATAATGGCTTCTCCCCGGACTTCCAAAAATTCCGGCGGGTTTTCTCCTCTCAGTTTTAGCGGGATGGATTTGATGGTTTTCAGGTTCTGGGTAATATCTTCGCCAATAAACCCGTCCCCCCGGGTCGCCCCGCGGACCAATACGCCTTTTTTATAAATCAGCGATACGGCCAGGCCGTCAAATTTGATTTCGGCAAAATAAACTGGCTCAACCGCATCTGGGGAGGCGGACAAAACTTTCTTTATTCTGTTTTCCCAAGCCTCAAGCTCGTCTTTAGAAAACACATCGTTTAAGGAAAGCATGCGGACGTCATGCCGCACCTTTAAGAACTTATCCAAAGGCTTGCCGGCCACGCGGTTGGTAGGCGATAACGGGTCATGAAATTCCGGATTTTTCTCCTCAAGCTCCCTCAGCTCGCGCGTAAGCGAATCGTAGACGTCGTCGGTAACCCTGGGGTCGTCTAAAACGTGATAGCGGTAGCGCAAATCCTCAATCTGAAGGCGTAAGGCTTCTATTCTTTTTTTAATCTCTGACTTTTCCATGGCTTAATTATAATAAATTTTCAGGCAAACCGCGAGCAGTCCGCCTTTTGAAGAAAAAGCCCTTTCTTAGTTATCCCCATATTGTCTTTTGCCGCCAATTATCCTACAATTAAAGCAGGAAACAAATTTTCGTTGACACAAAAGATGTTAAAATTCAAAAATCAGCTAGAACTTTCGCCTAGGCTCAAGTCGGCCGTCGGCAGAAGCTACTCAAAGAACCGGCTGCTTAAAATTTCTTCTTTTGTTTTTTTATTGGTTGCTGCGGGACTGACCGTCAATAGCCTTTGGATTGTTTTCGGCAAAACCTCCATCCCGACAACTGACACCTCCGCGCCCCAAGTCTTGGGGGCCGTAGATACCCAACCCCAAAGCGAAAACCAGGAAATTAAATTTGAAGAATACAAAGTAAAAAAGGGCGACACGCTTTTTAACATCAGCCAGGAATTCAACATCCACTGGATGACAATTGCTACTTTAAACAATTTAAAAAGCCCGTTTTCTTTAAAACCAGGCCAGACAATAAAAATCCCAAGATAAAAACTTCTTTAAAAAACATCCCGCTTCCGCGGGATGTTTTTTATTGGTTGGGTATTCTTAAGTCCAGCCTTCTGACAGCGCCGCTATTGTCGGCCTTGATGGGCACCGAAACCTCTCCCACCAAGGGCATGGATTTTGGATTGTTTGTCGTGGGTCCAAAAGTTTCAATTTTTATTGGTATCACCGCGGTGGTCTCGTTGATAATAACCACCTGTTGCTGCTTGTTTTTATCCAGGAACCACTCTACATACCCGGGCGGGACCTGATCCGGAGGGTAAACATAGGTAAATTTATTGGCCGTAGCCCCGGCTATTATGCTATCCAGGGGGTTTACCCAATATTCGACTGAGTTTTCGTTTGTACAGGCTGAATCCTGAAAAACATCGGTTGGATTGAATTCACAGACGTAAACTTTCAGGTTTGTGCCATAACCGCTGGCCATGTTGGTAATCCTAATCCTGGCAAATCCGCTGCCACCCCCCAGATTGCCTGGGTCAAACAGCTGAAAAACCTTTCCCTTAAAAAATACGTTGGCAGTTGTCAGTACAACGTCGGTAAAAACCGGGGTGGTAGTAGTGTTTTCTACAGGCTTATCCACTACTACATTGTTTTTCAGGTTTATGGACGCAGGGAAAAAGTCGGCGGTTTTTCTTTTAACTTTAAAAAGCACCTGCTCGCTTACGGCATCTGCGCCAAAAATAGCGCCTTCGGTCCTAACCAGGTCCCCGGAAGTCCTGACCTCAATAAAGATGATTGTGGCCAAAGAAAAAGAAATGGCCATAATTGCCGACAAAACCAAAATTGAAAGCAGCAGCGTCACTCCGCTTTGGGGATTTGTGTCGACAAAATATTTTTTTTGGATTGTCACCATAAATTATGTGTTTAATTTTGGTTTGGGTAGTTGTATTTGTTTATGGAAACCGCTGTCTGGTAATTTATGGTGACCTTCTCCCCCGTAGGCAGCATGGCCGTAAAACGGATCATTATTTGTATACTAGGTTGGATTTTCGGATAGCTATCGTTGTAGTCAATGCACTTGGCCATGGGGTCGCAGGTCGGCCTGACTATAAACATGAGATTATCTACTTTAAAATTGGGCGGGTTTAAAACCTGTCTTGAGTTGACACTGCTGCCCAATTCCTGGACTATGGTACCGTTTGTGGCGCTGAAAACATTATCCGGCTGGGGCGCGGTATCGGAACCGTTGCCTCCGTAAAAAACACACTTACGCTCACCGTCGTTGTTGATAAAAGCCAGCTTGTTGCTCCGTGCAGGATAAAGGCTGGAAAAACAAGTTCCGCCCCCCGCGCATGCCCTCTGGGTTAAAGGGGGCGTGGCTGTAAAGCCGCAGTAGCCTGCAGGCCAGTCTGTCCCGGGAGGCTGACTGTTAACCACATAATTGCCATTAACGATTCCATAATCAACTTCTCCGTTCCTAATTTCTTTGACCAAATATTCTACAAAGTTCCGCATACCCTGGGTCGCCTGACGGAGCGCTTCACTCCGGCGGTTGATTTTAAGCGTGTAATTGAACATGGTCATCATGGCCACCGAAACAAAGGCAAAAATCGTGGTGGAAACCACAATTTCCATAAGGGTAAAACCGGCGCTGTTGGATTTTTTATTTTTCAAATGCATCCTACTTAAATCCGCTGTTTAATAATTCTTCCAATTGGTTAAAAATTCCCGTATCTCTATAGAGCATCTGCCTATGCCCGGCCAATCCGCACTTGACGGGCACTTCTTGTCAGTCCACCAGACCCTGGAGACGATTTCCAATTGGGGTCCAATATCGGGCTGGTTAAAGGGCGGGGCGCTGTTGTTCTGGCTGGCATCCTGAGAACTGTCCGTTAAAAGCAGGATCTCCCTGGAATAATCGGAAAGGGCATAGCCAGGAGCCGGAGTATGCTGGTATAACCCCACAAAAGCCAAAGGGTCATCCCAAGTGCTGGGCTGATACTGGTATAAATTATAGGGCGACGTAGGCGACTCTTCCAAAATCCACTGCCTGTTATTGGAATTCAAATCCGATTTAAGCCGATAAACTTTATGGCCGGGTTGGTTGGGCGGATTGGGATCTATGCAATACCCGTCCAGCTTAGTGGTACCTGCCGGACAACTCAGGGCGTTAAGCCAATGCTTGTAACAACAAGTTTTGGTATTGGTACCCCCTGGACAACTTGCTGCGGTAGTGGTGGCAGTCGGAGCAGTAAAGTTATAGCAGTCCTGGTCAATAGTGGTCTGTTTCAGCCAATTGGTATCGCGCATGCTTTTCACGGCTTCCACGCCCTCCCGGGCCAGCCCCGTGGCAATGATTTGCTTGGTAATATTAGTTGAGGTGGAATTGGCATAAACCGCCAACCCGAGCGCGGAACTAATACCCATGGCCAAAATAAACACAGCTGCCACAGTTTCCACCAAAGTTTGGCCGTCTTGATTTTTATAAATTTGAGGGAGATGACGCATGGGCTATTGCTCAAAAGTTATTAAACCGTTTACCGCCTGTATGGTTACTGTTTTGGTCGTGCCTGTCCTGGCTTCCTTAAGCTTTAACACGACCACGGAACTGTTACTGGTTACGCCGGTGTCACTGTAAAAATTTACGATTTTAGAATAGTCGTCTGTGTTGTCAATCAAATACGGATCACCGACCGGCGCCACCTGATCACAGCCCCTATTGACTAAAACCCTGGCAAAAGGCGCTTTAAAAGCTATCAAAAAACAATTCTTTGTGTTGCCGTTTAAGGCCGGATTAGATGTTACAACGGGAGACAGGGGGTCAAAAGTGACTTCCTGGGGCAGATGAACCACTTCCACGTGCTTGAGTCGTCCATTGGTGGTATTTTCCTTATCATAAATACCCTGAATGCTGTACTGGTCAGGCTTGCTAAGGTCAAATTTCATCAAATAATACTGCACGGGCTGACCGTTTGGCAAAACGCGTGAAGACAAAGTATAACTTTGGATTTTACGCAAATCCGTAACCAGCTGGTTCTGCGCAATTTTCAGATTGCGGGCACCCCTCTGCTGGCCTAGGTTAATAATCATAAAACCAACCAAACTGCCCATAATGGCCACCACCACCAGGAGTTCAATCAGGGTAAAACCTGGATTTGGCTGCTTTTTTTTGCTTTTTGTTTCCATGCCAGCTATTAGTACTTTTGCTATTATTATGCTTTAAAAATCAAAAAAAGACAACTTTTTAAAAACCCACGTAGCGTAGGTACCAAGCAATGAGCTGTTGGCCATAAAACAGACAAAGCGCTGCGGCTACGGATAAAAAGCAACCAAAAGGCAGCCGGCTGGAAAGGTGTTTTTTACCAAGCACGAGCAAGGGCAAGGCAAAGGCCGTGCCTAAAAAATAGGCCAGCAGCCAAGCCGCGGCTGTTACTGGCCAGCCGAGAACAAGCCCCAAAACCAGCATCAATTTCACATCCCCAAAACCAATCCAAGCCCCTTTAGAAACCAGCCAGAGCAAAAAGAATATGCCCGCAAACAAACCGCCCGCAAACAAACCGCCCATGGTTTGCCCGGACAGGCTCAAAAAACTGTACCTGCCCATGTAGTCAGTCAAAACATTTATGGCCAAAACCGGCAAGCCTGCGGCAAGCAAAACATTGTCAAAAATTAACAGGTGCTCCAAATCCACCATAAAAACCACAACCAGGGCTGAAAGGGCAATGGCGTATTTTAAGAGCGCCAAATAACCCAAAAGGCTGTCGGGCTTTAAAAAAATAAAAGCAGCCAAAAACAACAGCCCGGTAACCAGCTCAATCAAAAAATACCGCGGGGAAAAAGTTTTCTTGCAGTAGCGGCACTTGCCAAAAAGGCACAAATAGCTAAATAACGGGAACAAATCCACCCAGGAAAGCGCATGCCCGCAACTAAAGCAGTACGAGCGGCCATTTAAACCTTCTTCCTTGGGCAGCCTCAAAATTACAACATTCAGAAAGCTGCCAATAATGCACCCAAAATAAAATACTAAAAAATACTCCATGAGTTTACTCCAAGATTGCGGGCGAAATGCCGCCGGGAATAATTAAACGCCTGATATCGTCCAGATTTTCAGCGGCTTTAGCCAGGTTTTTCAAATCCACGAGATCGGGCCTGAGCGCAGAAGCCTGTTTTAAAGCTAAAACTGTGCCGGACCTGTCCCCCTTTATCTGATAAACCTTGGCCAAGAGCATCCAGCCGGGCAGGTAGCTTGGTTCCATTTTAAGCTCAACCTTCATCTCTTCCACAGCTTTGTCTGAATTGTTTTTCAGCAAATAGTAATAACCCAGCCTGCCATAGCGCCTTCCGAAATACGGATCCAAAACAACCGCTTTTTCCATGCTGCTTATTGCTGCGTTCAAATGACTCTCTTCCCGGTCATAAAAATACCAATAGTAGTAGAGGTTGGATTCAATAGCATAAGCCGCTGAACGCCCCGGGTGCAGTTGGGCTATAGTCTCTATCTTTTTTTGGATTTCCGTGCTTGGAACCTTTAAGCCTATACCTGCAGCCGCTCCGTAAATGCGGCTAAGTTCCTGGTACGGATTTACAATTTGGGTCCAATAAAAACACCTTGAGGCTTTGGAAAAATTACCTTCGTTAAAAGCCTTAAGCCCCTGGAAAAACCAAACTTCTCCTGCCATGAATAATATCCCAATAATACAAAACAGCGCAGCTAAAACCTTGGAAAAATTCTGAAACTGCCTTGAAACAGGCTTTTCCACACCGGTTTGAGACTCGCTTTCAAAGCCACCTTTTGGCCTGACCGCCAAAACGGCAATAAAAAAAGCCAAGAGCAGGTAGTTGGGCACTGAAAAGGGGTTAAAACAGGCTGCAACCAAAAGGCCCACGAGGCCTGAAACCGCAGAAATCATATAAATATCTTTTTCTTTGAATGACTGTTTCAGCCCGTTCCAAAAGACCAGTAGGAGCAAGCCCGCAAAAAACAACACCGAAGGAATCCCGGCTTCCACCGCCAGCTGGACAAATAAATTATGCGGGTCGTCAAAAATCCCCAAAGCCGCCTCCCCGCTACTGCGGTGTGCCTGATACGCCAAAACAAAATTGCCTGGTCCATAGCCAAAAAAAGGCCTCTCCGCAATGGCCTTTCCCGAAACCTTCCAAACCGACAGCCTGGAATTTACATTGGCATCAGTGAGTTGAACCGCGGAACTGATGGTTGTGGGACGCGGTGTCAACTGGTAAAACCCCAGCCAAAACATTACGCCAACCGCTCCGAGTACAAGCCATAACATGGCATTTTTTTTAGGTAAACGGGTAATAAGCGACAGCGATAATGCACAAAACAAAGACGCGGCCAAGCCCAACCAGGCACCGCGGCTGGAGAGTATGACTACGGCCCACAAAATAACAATGGCAGAAACAGCATAATAGGATTGGGCAGCAAGTTTTTTTGCAGAAACCCACAAAGGTACGGCAAAACCAAGGCAAGCCGCCATAAACATGGCAGAAAAATTGGGGTTGCCCAGAGGGCCGGGAGCGCGGACCAAAGCCGGCATATTCAGCCCCTCATAATAACCAATGCCCATGCTTTGAAAAAGCGAGATGATAGCAACAATCAAGGCATCTAGAAACAGTAGCTTATAAATAGATAATCGCTTTTCTTTTTCCCAAACTATAACAAGAAACAGCGCGAGCAAGAGTATCCAGGCCAAAAAGAATACCAGCCCGTTCGTAAACCTCAGGTATGAGCCAAGCAAGCTGGCTACTTTATCCTCTGAAAATAATGTTGCCAAAAAAAACATAAACGAGAGGCCTCCGGTCAAAAACCAAAATGCCCCGGGCTTTGAAATTGCAGCTCTTCTGGGCCTGGTTGCCCAGGCAATTAAAGCCATCCCGGCGAAAAAAACAAACAGGCTGAATTTTATAGTCTCAAATTTTTCATACGCCCCAAAATAAAAAAACAGCGGTATGGTGAAATTGGCCAGCACCATAACGCCGAACAGCTTGTCTTCTTTAAATGGCAACCTGGGAAGGGAAAAATTTGGCACTTCTAAAACTTTAAAAATCAGGTTGTGCTACCGGTTTTGGACGGAACTGTTCCAGCCCTGTACAAAGCCGGACGAAGCAATCGGCAGGCAAAAACCCAGCACGTACTCGGTTGCGGAATTCCTTTTATAGGAGTACGATTCTGCGCATTTGCTGCTCGCAAAATCGTGGGGCGGAAAGGCTTTAAAATAGCTTGTCATGATGCTGCTCCCATATTCCACGGCCGTAGGGTAGCGGTCCTGGTCGTTGTAAAAAAAATCCAAGCCTTTGGTCAGGGAATCGGCATTGGCGATTATTTGCTCGGCTTCAGCCAGATTTTTACCCTTGGACCAGCCGGCAGACGTTGACCATAAGAAAATAACAGCCACAATAATGACTGTTACGGTTTTAAAAAGATTGGTTTTTAAATCGCTGAATTGCATGGAAAAGTCTAGTATGCCCCAATGGCAAATTTTGCCATTGGGGCATACGGTTATAACCGAACAAAAACTACTGAATACCGGCCTGGGTCATGGTGTGGCCGCCCGCACCGTAACCGCCAGTCTGCTGTCCCAGACAGAACGTCAGGGTATAGCTGCTGACAGAGTTGCCGACTGGCACAGAATAGGTATAGGCATTGCTGGTGTCGTTGCACGGGGTATCAGCTGGAGTCGGGGCAGCAGGAATTACACCAATATAAGTAGGAACCAGGCCTGCGGCCGTGGCGTTAGTGGTGCTGAGCACGGTTGCTGTTCCGTATCCCACAGTCGGATAAGAGCTCTTGTCATTGAAGTAGAGCTCAAACGCGGAGGCAAACTGCCTGACATCGGCCAAACGCTTGGCATCTCTGGCTTTTTGCCGGGCAGAGTTCAAAGCCAGCAAAACCACAGAGGCCAAAAGACCAATAATGGCAATAACCACTAAAAGTTCAATCAAAGTAAAACCTTTATTTTTGTTTCGCAAAGTTTTCACCCCCGATCTATTTTCGCTATATATTTTATAGCCGTTAGGTATTTATATTATACCATTTCTGGATTATTTTTTCAACCCACAGTTATCAACAATGGAATAAAACTAGCCCACAGTGCTGGCCATATTGTAAATTGGCAACAACACACCGGCCACCAAAAGGCCGACACCCACACCCAAAACCACCATAATGAGCGGCTCCAGCAGGGTGGTCAGGGTGGAAATTTGAGTGTCCACTTCCTTTTCATAAAAAATGGCGAGCTTGGCCATAATATCGTCCAGCTGGGCGGTTTGTTCGCCCACCCTCACCATTTGGCTGACGATTACAGGAAAATAATCGGGGTAGCGGGAAATACCCTCGCTGATGGTTTGGCCAGCCGTAACCCGGGAAACCGTATCATAGAGAATGTCCCGATAAATCTGGTTATTAACCACCTCGGCCACAATCTGCAGAGCCTTAATAATTGGGATGCCGCCAACCACCAAAGTTGAAAGATTGCGAGCAAACCTGGCCAGATAAATCTTCTTGGAAATAGGTCCGACCAAAGGCAGTTTAATTTTCAGCTTGTCCCATTCATAGCGGCCCAGCTTGGTGGAGACAAAAAGCTTGGTGGAGACAATTATTGCGATTATGGCAATAATAACCAGCCACCAGTACTGGTCAAAGAACCGGGTAAAGACAATCAGGCCTTTGGAAACTGCGGGCAAATCGCCGCCCTGCTCTTCCAGAACCGAAGTAAGCTTAGGCAAGACGAACTTAAACATCAATACGCCCACAATCAGCAGGGCCACCACCACAAAAGCCGGGTAGGTCATGGCGCTTTTGACTTTGGATTTCAGTTCGTAGTCTTTTTCCAACTGCTCGGCCAAATAGTTTAAAGCCTTATCCAGGCTGCCCGAAGCCTCACCTGACCTGATTAAGCTGGTATAAACACTGCCAAAAACATTTTCAAAGCGCGACATGGCCAAAGACAGGCTCTCCCCGTTTTCTACGGCCGCAATCAAGTTACCGATAATTTCGGTTAAATACTTGGAGGAGACTTGTTCCTGTAAAATCCTTAGGGACTGCAAGATTGGTACGCGGGCAGAAATCAACGTAGCCAGCTGCCTGGAAAACAGCACCATATCCTTGTTGGGGACAGATCTGCCAAACGGGTTGATTTTGGACAACAAGCTCTCCTGCTGGATGTCCAGAGAGATGATAGTCAGGCTGTTGTCAGCCAAAAGCTGTTCGGCCCGGGTCTGGTCCGCAGCCATAACCAAACCGCTCCTGATTTTTCCGTCCGAATCTTTGGCTTTATAAATAAATTTCATTGGCTAGGGTCCTGAATTTTAGCTTTAAGAAATTAGGGAGAGAAAATACTCGTTATCGGTCACATGTGCCTGTGCAACCTCCAGCTCAACTATCCCCTGCTTTACCAGCAGGGCAAGAGTTTTGTCCATGGGCACCATGCCCTCTTCCAAACTGGTGTGGATAATGTTCGGAATTTCGTAAATCTTGTTGTCGCGGATAACGTTCTTGACCGCGTGGTTGGTTATCATAATCTCGTAAGCCGGAACCCTGCCGCCGCCGGCTTTGGGCAGCAGCCTCAAAGACATCACGCCGTAAAGCACGTTGGCCAGCTGGGAGCGGATTTGCGGCTGCTGGTGCGAGGGGAAGACGTCCACAATACGGTCTATGCTCTGCGCAGCATCGTTGGTATGGAGGGTGCCAAACACCAAGTGGCCGGTTTCCGCAATGGTTAAGGCGGCTGCAATGGACTCCAAGTCGCGCATTTCACCCACCAGCACGTCGTTTATGTCCTCGCGCAGGGCCGCTTTCAGGGCCGTGGCAAAATCCGGAGTATCCACAAATACTTCTCTCTGCGAAATAATAGAGCGGTTCGGGGTAAAAACGAATTCCACCGGGTCTTCAATGGTCAAAATATGGTCTGCCCGGGAATTGTTTATCTCGTTAATCATAGAGGCTAAAGCCGTGGACTTACCGTGGCCCGTGGGCCCGACGACCAAAACCAGGCCCTGGCGACGATCAATAAACCTTCTGACCATATTGGGCAAGTTCAGCTCCTCAATGGTCTTGATCCGGTTAGGAATAGTCCTTAAAGCTACGGCCAAGACGCCCTTCTGGTGGTAAGCGTTAACGCGGAAACGGACATTATCCTTGAAGCTATAAGAAAAATCTATATGCTGCTGTTTTTCAAAAAGTTCCCGCTGTTTCTCGTTTAACAAAACACCCAAAAGGTCGCTAATGCTGTCATTGGTGAGCACTTGGTAATTATCCAATCTCAAAAGCTGGGTATCCACCCTGATAATCGGCGGCTCGCTGACAATCAAGTGCAGGTCGGAGGCGTCCCGCTCCAAGACCAAGGACAACAGTTTATTCAATTCTAATTCGCTGGCTTTATACATGTCGTGTCTTTTTTAATGATAGAGCAAAGCTCTGACAATTTCCACCAAGTCCCCGGGGCGGCTTAATCGCCTTTCCAAATGACTGGAAACGCCTATGGACATAAGGCTGGATACGAAATCCTGGCCGGGCGCGCTGCCAATGCTGATAATTTTAATTTTTTCGGGAAAAATATTCCTCCTGACATTCGTAAACTGCGGATGGCGCAGCAGCTGGGAGCTCACCACGGCAACATCGGGCTCGGGTTCGGAACGCTTCGGCACCACCAGCATATCAAGGTTCCTAAAGCCTTTTACGGCAAATCTTTCTTTAAGCAGGTACTTGCAGTACAGATCCAGGAGCGGCTCCTCCGGCTCAACCACATAGACCAGACTTACGGGCACAGCCTGGCCGGAAAAGACAATAGGATCAAATACCAATTTTTCCTTAAACAGATAGCTCATATCTTACTCCGTGGTCACCCTGATAATTTCATCCATGGTGGTTTCACCCCGAAGAAGCTTGATGATGCCATCCTGCTTCATGGTTATCATGCCCAATTTGGCCGCCACTTCATAAATTTTGTGCACCGGGGCTTTGTTTAAAATCAAATCCTGAATTTCCGTGGTAACGGGCATGACTTCAAAAATCCCGAAACGCCCTGCATAACCGGTGTGCCCGCACTTCTCGCAGCCCGCGCCTTTATAGACTTTCGGTGATTTTGTGTCCAGGCCCTCAATGTAATCCGCCGGCACTCCGACCAAATGTTTCTTAATTTCTTCGGCCAAACCCGGAGTTAGCGCCTCTTCTTTTTTGCAATGTGGACAAACCTTTCTGACCAAGCGCTGGGCCATGACCACAATAACGGAAGCCACGAGCAAAAACGGCTCAATACCCATATCAATCATGCGCGGCATAGCGCCAATGGCATTGTTGGTGTGCAGGGTGGAAAACAGCAAGTGTCCGGTAAGCGCGGCGTGCACGGCGATTTCCGCTGTCTCCTTGTCGCGGATTTCACCGACCATGACGATGTTGGGGTCCTGGCGCAGAATACTCCTCAGGCCCGCCGCGAAAGTCAGCCCAATATCGGGATTAATCTGGCTCTGGTTCACGCCTTCAATAAAATACTCCACTGGGTCTTCCAGGGTGACAATGTTGACCAGGGGGGTATTGAGCATGGAAAGAACAGCATAAAGGGTGGTGGACTTGCCGCTGCCAGTCGGGCCGGTAATCAAAAATATGCCGTGCGTCTTCTTGATGTCTTCCATAATCCATTTCAGCGCCCTGCCCCGCACCCCCAGCTGTTCCAGGGTCGGCACCGAGCCGGTCTTGTCCAAAATACGCATGACTATCTTTTCGCCGTAAATCAGGGGTAAAACCGAAACGCGCAAGTCCACGCTTTTTTTGGCAACTTCCATGTGGAACCGGCCGTCCTGGGGCAAGCGCGACTCGTCAATTTTCAAATTGGATAAAATTTTAATCCTGGACACGATTGCCGGGTGCACGCTCTTGGGCAGCATCAACGAAGTGTGCAAAATGCCGTCTATGCGGTAGCGCACCCGCACGTCTTTTTCGGAAGGTTCAATGTGGATATCGGAGGCATTGCCTTCAATGGCATTGCTTAAAATGACTTCCACAATTTTGATAATCGGCGCATCCTCAATCACCCCGACTTTTTCTTCTTTTTTGGCCAGAACCGGCTTGTTCTTTATCTCATCACTAATCTCAATGTTTTTCAGGGCTTCGCCCACCACCCTTTTGAGGTTCTTTTTCTTACCTATCAGGGCTTCAATGGAGCTATCGGAAGCCAAATACAACTGGACCTGAAAATTTTGCTTCTGGCCCAAAAATTCCAAGGCTTCCAGGGCGGAAAGGTTGGCCGGATTGGTGACTGCCACTTTGAGCACCTGGTCCTTAAGTTCAAACGGAGCGAAATTGTAAAAATTCATTGATTCCTGTGGAATCAACGCCAAAACATTGGCCGGCACTTGTGCCTGCCTAAGGTCCGCATAGGGAATATTAAAAAAAGCTGCTTTTGCCTTAGTCAGCTCTTCTTCATCCAACACTTTTTCGCTTACAAGCAGCTGACTCAGGGTTTGTTCGCCGGTTTTTTCCCGTTCAAGCAGCTTGCCCATCGCCTCGGCTTTCACAAAGCCGTTATCCACCAGGAACCTGTCAAAACTCTGCGAAGTGTCGGTTTTAGTTTGAGGATCCATAAGCTAAACTCCGAGCTTTAGTATTTTATTGTTGGGGCAGCGTAATATCCCCAGAAGTCGCCGTAAGAAACAGGTCTTTTACATCCACCTTAACATCGCTGTTTAAGTTAAGTTTGGGGTACTGGGATTTGTAAGTTCCGGTTTTCCGGCTGCCGAATGCTCTGTCAAAATCGGTGTCACTAAGTTTGCCATAAGGCAAAATAGCATCTTTGCCAAAGACCCCTTCAGCTGCCTTGCCTGTGCTGCCGGTGCGCCTAAAAGAAACATCGCCCATTGGCTGGCCGCTAAAAATGCCGTTATTATAAAGCACCATAAAAGCGCCCACGAGGCAGGCAATGGCAATCACGGTTTGAATTAACCCTTTTCTATTCATAGGAGTAAGCCTCCAGATCCAATACTAAACTCATAACGTTGTCTTTTTGGGCCTGCAATTCCATGGAAGTGATTTTCAAAATCCTGGCACTGTTTTCAATTTTGTTCAAAAACAGCTGAATCTGGTCAAACTTGCCTAAGACCGAAACCGAACCGTGAATCACCTTAAGCGACCTGGCCTGGCTAAAAGGCTCCTTAATCGCCTCCTTGTCGGAAGCGTAAACTTTTTTGGGGTCTTCATCAAAACCCGATGACTCCAAAGAAACTCCGGCTTTGGCAGCCAGGTCATTAATCAACATCTGCAGTTTCGTAGTCCGGCTGTCCATAGGCAAAGCTTCGTCCATTTCTGTAATCTCAGTCTTGTTCCCAGAAAGCACCTTGAGCGAATCCTTAAGTCCGTTTATCTCCCCGTCAATCTTGCTTTTATCATCCACGAGCTTGGCAATCTGGGCTTTCTTTTCTGCCAAAACGGCCTGTTTAGGCGAAACCATATACCAATAAAACAGCCCGATCATAATCAGCAAAAGAATCACTTCGGTGAAAGTGAAACTTAGCTTCCTGTTTTGTGCGCCTGACTGATAGCCGCTGGAGAAAGTCGCGCCTTTTTTTGAAGACAGGTTAATATCCATTTTAGTTTATGGTTTTTGCTGGATTAAGGCCGTATTGTATTTCATCTTGATATCAAAGGTGTAGTATTCGGAATTTTTTTCCTTTACCTTATAATACCCGCCGATTTTTACATCACTAAAATTCTCCGTAAAATAGGTTGTGTTGAAAAACTGAAAATACTTATCCAAAGACTCCAGACTCGGCACGACCACGGACAGCGTAATATCGCCGTCGCTAGTGGCTTTTATACCCGTATACCTGGCGAACTTCAGGGTATTGTCGGCCAATGGCTGAAAAAGCTTGGTAAAGTACTCATAACCGCCCGCCAGCTTGCCCAGCTCTATTAACTGCCCTTGCCGGGTTAAAAGTTCGTAGCGGTCTGTCCGGCTGAGCGCCTCTTTTTTGGCACTAGCTATGTCGGCCTGGAGCTTAACCGTGTTTGCGGTTATCTTTTTTTCCTCAACAAAAAGCCAGCCGTAGTATCCAATTACGCCCAAGGCAACCACAATCAGCAGCTTGGCTAAAATGGAAGGAAAGACAGCGGCAAAACTATTCGCTGAAGATTTTTGTTTGAGTAGGTTTATTTCTGCCACAATTCACCCCCGAAATCGGGTTAGACTATTTTTATTATACGTTAATTCTGGCGTAAAGCCAAACCAATGGCAATAGGCAAGCTTAAGGCATAACGCTTAAGCATGGGTTCAATCTCCTTGTTGTATTCCACAGCTTTAAAAGGATTCCCCAGCTCTACCTTTAACCCCAAATCTTCAAAAAAGCCTTCAATACCGGGCAAGTTTGCGCCGCCGCCTACGAGCAGCAATTTTTCCATCCGCATATTCTGGCTTTTGGCTATGGTCAGGAGCTGGCGGGCTTCGGACTTGATGATGTTAATTACCGGCTTAACAGTGTCGGGAATAAAAGTAGTATTGGAAACGCCGAAATCCTTCTTGAACTGCTCGGCCCTAAGACGGCTGACCCGAAGGCTTTCGGCAATTTTAGTCGTAATCGTATCGCCGCCAATATTTAAGTTCCGGCTGAGCCGCAAAAAGCCATTCTCGGTAATGTTGAGACCCGTGCTTCTGGCTCCAATATCAATTATAACACAATTGACGGCCTGCTCTCCGATTAAAGAACGGATTAAAGCCAAAGCTTCAATTTCCCCAACCAAAGGCTGTAGGCCGGCCAGCTCCAAGACCCTCATGTAATTACGAGTGACTTGTTTGGGCACCGCAGTCAGCAAAACTTTAACGCTCACTGCCGCCGGGTTGGCTGCTGCCAAAACCTCCCAGGATAAATCCACATCGGAAAGAGCCAAAGGTACGTACTTTTTGGCTTCAAATTCAACTGCCCCGGCCAGTTCTTCGTTGGTCATTTTGGGCAGCTCTATAACCGAGGTAAAAACCGAACTGTTGGGGAAACTAATCACACAGCGCTTGGTGGTGGTATTGGCCTTGTTTAAAAGCGTTTTTAAAACGCGAGCCATTTCCTGCACGGCCGTATCGTCCGCCTTACCCCCAAGCTGGTAGGCGATATTCACACTGCCGTAAGTATCCAAAACAGGCTTGCCTTTTCTGGTCACCTGGGCAATTTTTATGTTTGCCGTGCCGATATCAATGCCTAAAACGGCGTTTTTGTTGGAAAATAATCCTGAAAGAAACATGCCTGTCTTAATCTCGCGTTATTTTTGTTTCAATCTCTGCCAATTTTCATATTAATAATAATATAATCTAGGGCAGTTGTCAAAATCCCGCCAGTTTGCTAAAATACGTCTGCGGAATATATTCCGGGCGATTAGCTCAGATGGTTAGAGCGCGTCACTGATAATGACGAGGTCTCAGGTTCGATTCCTGAATCGCCCACCAGTTAGGCATGAAGTTAAAACAAAACCCACTTCCCCCTATGCGCTTCATTTTTGCACCCATGGTCCTTGCCTTAGGCATCCTGATTATGAAATACTCGGTCCCGATTACGGACCAGTTTTCCGGGAAAATTGACTTTGCGGAAAAATACCTGGGCACCGGCATAGGCGCAGGTACCTACACCTGGTGGAAGCTGGTAGGTTTTGGGCTCTGTGTCTTATCAATCTTCTGGCTGTTTAACATGTTGCCGGGCTCAGCGATTCCAGCTGCAACCAATTAACATAAATCGGGCCGCGGGCCATTAGCTCATTTGGTAGAGCACCACATTTGCAATGTGGGGGTGACCGGTTCGAATCCGGTATGGTCCACCACTTTCAATTTTTCCTTCCTTTACGATTTTAAAACCCCCATTTCATGGGGGTTTTAAAATGTCGGTTTTCCAAACCTGTGGCTTTATAACAATACCTTTATTTTTTCTCCTCACTCCCGAGCTTTTTCATTATGTCGCGGTTTAGCTTGTTGCACCAGCTTTCTGTGGCATTAAAAAGCCCGTCACAGAACGCCGCCACATCCTCACCCGTGACTGCCAATACACTCTTACCGTCTGCCACGCCTTGTTCAAATAGTCCAAGCAGGTCTTCTAAGACGTCCATGTCGCCCGTGCCGTTGCCAGCTGAAAACCTCCACAAATTCCACGCATAATTTTTAATTTCGCA
>JAMDEL010000015.1 GCA_023487095.1 Patescibacteria group bacterium | reverse complement strand
TGGTTTAAACCTGAGATTGAATACCCGACGAGCAGGACACAGGTGTTTCCGTATATGCGGTTTGTGAAGGTAATCTTCTGGAAAAACGTTTTGCGTCCGGCTACGGCGGTGTGGCCGTGCAGGGCTGCCGCGTGGATGGCCAGGATATTACCGTAATTTACGGCCACTTGAGCCTCGCGAGTATTTCTGCCAAGCCGGGGGACAAGCTGGTTCAAGGCAGCCGTTTGGGTTTTTTGGGCAAGGGGTTTAGTTCTGAAACCGACGGCGAGCGCAAACATTTACACCTTGGGATCCATCAAGGTAAAAATATTGTCCTTGCAGGCTACGTAAAAACGGCTAGCGAACTTGGCGACTGGCTGGACATTCAGGAATACTTGAAACAATAAAAACCTCCCCATGGGGAGGTTTTTTGTAGCAGAGCTTACCTGAACCAGCGCACGAGCAATAAGATTACCGCAAAGAACAGCCATGAAAGAACCAGTCCTTTGAACTGCCAGATCCAGGTGTCAGTCAGTCCGCTGAACTTATATTGGAACGGCCAGAGAGGTTTTATGCCCCATTTGGATTTATGGGTGAACAGGTCCACAAAAATATGCGAGAAATAAGAGCCGATTGCCATCTTGGGCAAATGGAAAATCAGCACGGACGGGGTCACCACCAGGAGCAAAAAGAAAATACTGTGAGGCGCTTCCCAGATTGCGGCCAAGCCTGGGTAGCGGTCATGGTAATTTTTGCCCATCCAGTCAATATGTTTGGGGAGCCAAAAAAGCCGCTTATGTTGGTGGCTAATTTTGAAATAGATTGGTATTTGGGTAACGTCCGGCAGGACTGAAAAAGAAGCTACGATCAAAATATCTTTCAGGTTGTTTTCAGATGCCATTCCGAGAGCGCCGCCCATAAGTGCGTGGCTGACAATATCCATATGGGATATTATAACATATTTGGCCCGCCAACTGCGCTCAATTAGAAAACAAAACCACCCAGCCTCCTAACTGGGTGGTTTTGTGGCAGCGCGCAATTTTAGTCGTCTTTCCGGCGTCCGTTTTCGCGGTTTTCGTTCTCACCGCGTTGGGCGTTCTGGTCTGCTTGGCGGGTATTCAATCTCAGGTTTAAACCAAGGGAAGCTGTAAGGCTGTGGCGGTCTTCATTTTCATTTTCATCTTCTGTATCATGTTTTTCAATTTTTACAACTAGTACGGCCCGGCTGCCATTGCCCCGCTGTTTAATTTCAACTTCCGCATCCGTAACAACGTTTAACCCTCTGAGGGAGCCGATTACAACAGGCGTCCTTAGTTTCTTGCTGCGGATTTTTCTTAATTGTTTCCGGCTAATCGGGTAGAGTTCGCAGTTATAAGAAACGAAGAAACTGGTGGTGTTTTGTAGCTGGTAAATGCGGTTGTTTAAGATTCCGTTTGCGCAGTCGTTGAGCGCAGTTGGCGTGGTTTGTCCGAAATCTCCGGTGAGCATGCTGGAACCCGTTGCTTTCAGGCTGGAGATGCTGTCAATAATGTCCGTGGTGGTAGCCAGGCTAATGGTGTCGCCGGGTACAATGCTTGCCACGGTATTGCTGGCATTCCCGCTTAGCGTAAGCGTCAATACTGTCCCGGAGCTGTTCCAGGAAGTCGCGCCCAGGTTGCCGCCCGAATCCAGCAGGGTGTGACCGTTATTTACAGTTAGGTTGTTCATTAAGTTGGCGGCATTGATTACCGGCTTGTTTGTGCTTTGGGAGAAAGTCAGTTCAATGCTGTCACCAGGCTCTTTGGCCGGGGTGCTACCCGTATTCTTGGCCACCGCGCTTACGAGTGCGGGCGCTGTGGGTATGGGCGCCACTGCAAAAATTTTAGCCGTGGCGGCAATTGTAGTGGACGGGCTGTTGGCCGAAGTGGTAATGGCATTTATCGGCAGCGTGGTGGTAAAGGCGTCAGCAGGCGAAACTCCGCTCCAGCCAGCTCCGGTGGAAATGGCCAAGAAGTAAGTGGTCGGGCTGGTGCTGGCGCCAATCTCGCCCGGCATAAAAATGGCGTAAGGGTTCATGCGGGTCAGGTCGGTGCCGTGCTGTCCTTGGTAAGTCGTGGTCATATCCGTGCCGCAGACGAAGATGTTGCCGCCCGGATGGCCGGTTTGGAGCGGGGTAACGTTGAAGAGTTTGCCAAAGAGGGTAACCACGCAGGCACCGCTGGGGATGGTCGGGGCATTCACCGGAATGGTGGTCAGCCCGCTTAAATTAATGCTGTTTTGGGAACCGATTAGAGTGTCTGTGGCCGGGTTAAAACTTGGGCCCGCGGCCTTGTAGAGCGAAACACTGGACAAATGCGAGGCCGGCAAAGTGCTGGAAGCAGCGGGGCTGATGTTGACTCCCACGCTTAGGAGCGTTTCGTTTGCGCTTTGCGAAAGGCTAAATTTATAGAGTCCGATGGGCGGACTGGAAGCCGGGGCGCTTTGCTCGGCTGTGACCAGGGCTGTAGGCCCCTGGGTAACTTGGACCGCTGCCAAAACCGGCGAAGCGGCCATAAATAAGCCTCCGGCCAAGGCAATCATTTGAAGAAGTTTTGGGCTTTTCATATGGGTTTCTATTAATTGTTTTTTCTCAGTACTTTATATAACGATGTTCGGGTTTTGTCTGTTTCACTTTTTTAAAAGTATTTTATAGGCTTATTAAAATGTTTTGGTGTTGACCGGGGTTTTTAATTTTGGTAAACTCTTTTTCACAAGACTTGAATCCAGGTCTTTGATGTCACCACCAAAGGAGAGATATATACAAGATGCCCGTTGCTGAGCCCGAAACCGAGCCCGAAGTTCTTCCCGGACAATTTCCTGGCGATCCGACCAAACCCCAGAAGGATCCGGACACCCAGAGACCGATTCGTATTCCTACCCCGCGGCATCCGCCGCGATTGCCCAGGCCCGGTGAGCCGGACCAGAATTAACCCACGGCTTACCAAAGCCGCTCAACGCGCAAGCGCAAGATTGCGGCCATCCCCGGATGGCCGCAATTTTCTTTATATAAATAGCTATATCAAAAAAACAAGCCATTGATAAGCCGGGGTTTAACTGTTAAACTATCCAACACTGCTCTTTATACCAAATCCTGAATAGGGAGGAAAAAACTGCTATGGCAAATGCCTATACAGCAGATGGTGTGAACGTTTCAGAAGGCGACAGTTTTAGTGCCTTCGCCGGAGGGATTTGCCGCAGCACTTACGGCTACAATCCTTACGTAACCGTCAACGACATGTCGCGCGGCCATTTTCGCGGCCCACGCACATTCAACTTCAAGGGCCTGCCCGAAGGCTACGCGATTGACGCGGCGCCAGACGGCATTGGCACCAAGGTGGTGCTCATAGATGCGGCTTCCTCGCATAGGCAGGCTGCCCGCGATTTGGTGGCTATGACCTGCGGAGACATTACGCGTTTCGGTGGACTGCCTGCCGTATTCATCAACGTGTTGGACGTAAAGACGTTGGGTGCAAACGGTGGGTCAGCTAGTACCTACGAACGCGCGACCAACCAGGCCTTCCGCAATTTGATGGAAGGGCTCGGCGAAGTCTGCCGGGAGCAAAACCTGGTGGCGTTCAAAGGTGAGACCGCCGAGCTTGGCGTCTGCGTCGGTTCCGAGAACCGAGATGCCATGACCCAGTTCAACTGGGCGGGCACGGCCATTGGGGTTTACCATCCGGACAAGATGATTACCGGCGAGACCCTGGCGCCCGGCCAGTGTGTGGTGGCGTTCCAGGAAGTCGGTTTCCGCAGCAACGGGGTGAGTTCGGTCCGCAAGGCGCTCGCAAAGAAGTTCGGCGCCGAGTGGTACCGGAACTCCAAGGCAGCCGCAGCCATTTTGGCGGCGGCCAAGCCCTCAGTGCTCTACGACCGCTTCTTTAGCTGGCTCAATGGCTGGTTTGAAGCGGACTTCGTTCCCATCCTTAAAGCCCACCTCATCGTCCACGTCACCGGCGGGGCCATCCGCTCCAAGCTGGCCTGAAGGCCGTGCTTTTTGGCCAGGGCTTCCAGGGTTTCGTAGTCGCAGTCATCCACCACGACCAGGGCGCCTTGGCCGCCGTTCCAGGTCTC
>JAMDEL010000055.1 GCA_023487095.1 Patescibacteria group bacterium | reverse complement strand
GCGCCAGAGTCTGTGCCGTGTGCCCGGCCAGAAAAGCCTCAATTTGTTTTAAGTGGTCCAAATATTCGGCGGGGGTTATGCGGCCCGCGCAGACGCCCGGACAGCGGTGCAGGTGGTAGTAAAAGCTACCCAACAAAATTCCATGGACGCATAAACCTAAGGCGGCTATAATTTATTTATGAATCGGCTGCTAGCAAAACCGAAAAATCTGCCCAGCAAACCCGGGGTTTACTTTTTTAAAGATGCCTTAGAAAAAATTATATATATAGGGAAGGCAAAAAATCTGCGCGCCAGGGTAAGCCAGTACTTCGGCAAAAGCGACACCCGGCCGCAAATTCCTTTTCTTTTAAACGAGGCTGCTGGCTTAGACTACACCGTGGTCAATACCGAGCTGGAAAGCCTGTACCTGGAGAGGACTTTAATCCGGCAGTACCTGCCAAGATACAATATTGAACTCAAAGATGACAAAAATTTCGCTTTTATAACCATAGACTATTCGTTTGAAATCCCCCAAATCGGCTACGCCAGAAAGTTTGACCGGGCGAACAAAAATATTGCCTACTTCGGCCCGTACACGGCTGCCGGCAAAATCAAAAACACCCTGAACACGGTCAGGAAAATTTTCACTTTTTGCGCGGCCAAAAAATTTACTGGCAAACCCTGCTTTTACTACCACCTGCACCGCTGTCCGGGCGTCTGCGCGGGCCGCATAACCCCCGCCGAATATTTGGACCACTTAAAACAAATTGAGGCTTTTCTGGCCGGGCACACGGCACAGACTCTGGCGCGGCTGAAAACCGTCATGCAGAAAGCGGCCAAAGCCAAAAAATTTGAAAAGGCGGCTTCCTTGCGAGACCAGATAAGGTCCCTAGACCTTCTGCTGCAAAGACAAAACGTTATTCTGGCCAAGCCGGTGAATTGGGATATTGTTTCCCTTGCCCGGGACGGCTTTTTTGACTGCATCAACCTGTTCAAAATACGGAACGGCAGGATGTTTGACAAAGAGAATTTCGTTTATGAAATCAAGTCAGACGGCGGGCTAAGCGGGGAAAGCCCGGCTGCGGTGACCCAAAAATTTCTGGAAGACTACTACTTTACCACCAGCGACTGCCCCAAAGAAATCTTTGTCGCCAGTCCGGCCGAGAACCCGAGCCTGGTACAAAACCTGCTCTATACGCGTTTTAAGAAACGGGTAAAAATCCTTGCTCCGCAAAAAGGCAAAGCCAAAAACCTTATGCGACTGGGCGAAGTCAACGCCAAGGAATACTTGGGGAAATGGCTCGCCGACAAAGCAGGCAACCTGGATAAAATCAGCCGGGCACTGGGCCAGCTAAAAACCACCTTAGGCCTTGCCGAATTCCCAAAGCTTATTGAATGCTACGATATTTCCAACATCCAGGGCACCAATGCCGTGGGCAGCATGGTGGTTTTTAAAGACGGCCTGCCGGCCCGGCAGTTTTACCGGAAATTCAAAATCCGCGGCAAACAGACGCCGGATGATTTTGCCATGATGCGGGAAACCCTGGGCAGGAGGCTGGAAAAGCTTAAAAGCCTGGACACAAAATGGCCCAAACCCGATCTTCTGGTGATTGACGGCGGCAAAGGCCAATTGTCAGCGGCAATGGAAATCCTGAATGCCTACGACTTACAAAATTCGCTTCCCATAATCGGCCTGGCCAAACGGATTGAGGAGATTTTCCTACCAAACCGCGCGAAACCAATTATCTTGGACCACGACCAGCCTGCACTCCAACTTTTGCAGCGCCTTCGCGACGAAGCACACCGTTTTGGCATCACCTATCACAGGCAATTAAGAAGCCGCGAGGCCACCAAATCCGCGCTCGACGACATTCCGGGCATCGGGCCCAAAACAAAAAAATTGCTCAAGACAAAAATCGGGACAGTCGCGGATATCCGACTGGCAAGCGAAGAAACTTTAGCAAAAATTGTCGGACCCAAGCTCGCAAAAAATCTTAAATCCAGGCTCTAACCAAAAAAGCCCGGAATTGCCCAAGCATTGACACCAAAAAGCCTTTTTAGGTATAATAACGCAGTCATATTAAAACTTTCCGAACCTAAAAACATGCGCCAAATCCTCCAATTTATAAACATTCTTGTCATGGTCCTGCTGATAATCGTGGTTTCGCTTCAGAATAAATCTTCTGGGCTTTCCAACGTTTTCGGCGGTGCCGGCAATATCGTCCAAACCCGGCGCGGATTTGAAAAGTGGCTGTTCTACGCCACAATCGTCCTGGGTTCGCTGTTTGTGGTCATTAACGCTTCGTTTCTTTTTCTCAAGTAGTTCCGGTTAAACGGAAAAACCTGCTTGATTCGCATGAACGGTTTCCCTCAAAACTTAATACTTTACAGCCAGCAAATCTTCACCGGAACCAAAGCTGTCAAGCATCTAAACCTTTCCGTCTTACGGAAAGTTTTTTCATTAATGGGCAAAAAGGAAAAAATTGCCTTTTTCCTACTGCTGGCTTTGGCCTTGGGCAGCCTGGGGCTTACCATCAGCAATTTTTACCTTAAGCACACCCGCCTCGCCCCTTCCCTGGGTGGCAGCTACACCGAAGGCTTAAAAGGCCAGCCGCTTTACCTGAATCCGGTTCTCGCCTATCAGGAACCGGATACCAGCCTGATTAAACTGGTGTTCTCCGGCTTATATAAATTCAGTCCCGAGGGCACCCTGGTTTCTGATTTGGCTGACGGCATGCCCGTGGTTTCCCAGGACCAAAAACAGTACACTATCAACTTGAAGCGAAACGTAAAATGGCACAACGGTCACGCCTTCAACGCCGATGATGTGGTTTTTACCATCGACTTAATTAAAGACCCGGCCTACAAAAGCCCGCAAAGGCCAATGTGGCTCTCCACTTCCGTGGAAAAAATCTCGGACTACCAGGTCCGATTTACTTTAAAGGACGTTTCCGGCCCGTTCCTGTACAACCTGACGCTGCCGATTCTACCAGAGCAGATTTGGAAAAAAATCGACGCCTCCAGCTTCCATCTTTCCGAAAACAACCTCAACGCCATCGGCACCGGACCTTATGCGATTCGGGCGGTGGAAAAGCTTAAAAACGGCAAAATCCAAAGCATCAGCCTGGAGCCATTTGCTGGCTATTATCTGGAAAGGGCTAAAATTCGCGAATTGAATTTTAGGTTCTATGACAGTGAAGACGATTTGAGTAACGCCCTCCGTTCGGATGAAATCCAGGGTTTTGGCTATACCCCCTTGGGCAGCGACCAAAACCTGGGCCAAAACCACAACAACCTCCAAAAATTCTCCTTGCCCATACCCCAGTACGAGATGGTATTCTTTAATCTGGGCAACAAAACCCTGGCTGACCAGAATGTCAGGACTGCGCTTTCAAAAAGCGTTGACCGCAGCAAGATTATTTCCGAGTTCTTCGGCAACATGGCTATCCTGCCGCAAACCCCTTCCTTAAAAAACGACCAGGGCAGCAAAACCATTGAACAGCCCGTATACAGCCCTGAAGAAGCCAGAAGCTTGATGGAAAAAAATGGCTGGGCAGAAGACCCCGCAACCAAGCTCTTGTCCAGAAAAGGCTTTAAAAACGAACTCACGTTGGCCACCAACGACTTTTCCATAAACGCCAAGACCGCACAATACCTGGCCAAACAATGGGAAGACCTGGGCTTTAAGATTAATCTTATAATCCTACCCACCAAACAGCTAACCGAAGAAGTGGTCAGGCCTCGGAATTTTGTTGGGTAGCTTTTCTTTTTGCGGGTTTTTTTGTAAAATGTCCAAAGTTCAAATCCGTTCGATTTAGGGAGGAGTAATGCAGAAAGACGATACGACCGGCTATCTCGACATGGCCGCTGCCGCGGTTGTGGTGGTGGCTGGCTTGGTTTTCGGCTGTGCGTGGGTGGCTTATAAGCTTGCCCGATTGCTGCTCAGGTTCGCCTGGTGGCTGTCTGGGATGGCCTGGGTTTTTAGGGCCTTAAAACGTCAGTTCCGTGAGTATTGGATCTGGCGGAGTACAGGCTGGAAGTTTGAACGCCGCATGCGCGAAATAGAACGCGACCTGGAATACATCAGCCAAGGCGCGGACTGGTCAAATCCCAGGCCGCGGTTTATT
>JAMDEL010000069.1:2122-4124 GCA_023487095.1 Patescibacteria group bacterium | reverse complement strand
AAGCACCGCATTAAGCTGGACGACGTAGCCCAGGCCACCCTGGGCAAAGGCAAATCCGGCTCAGGCCGCGAAGCCCTGCTGTATTTTAAGAACGGGCGCATGGACCTTTTAAAAAAATATTGTTTGGACGATGTGAAAATCACCAAACAAGTCTACGACTACGCAATGAAGAACCAAAAACTGCTTTATAGGGATTTTTTCAAGATCCAGGAAATTCCCCTTAAGCTGAAAGAGGCAGTTGAGAGGCAGGGCGTGGTGCACCAGACTTCGTTATTTTAAGCACATGGCTTTAAAGACCACCCAAAAAATAATCGTCTACGGCCTCCCGGCCTGTCTCCTGGCCTGGTTTCTAATGCTGGTTTTTTCCGGACAAATAATTTTGCCCCAGTCTTTCCGCGCAGGTTTTTTGGAAATCCATTACTATGGCATAGTTATGGCTTTGGCCGTGCTGGCCGGGTTTTTATATGCGAGCAAAACCTCGGCAAAATTTGGCTTTACCCGCGAGCAGGCGGAAAATTTATCGCTTTGGTTAATACCGATTGCTTTTGTGTTTGCCCGCGGCTACCACGTGGCCAGTTCCTGGGAATATTATCTCCAGCACCCGGCGGATGCTTTTAAAGTCTGGCAAGGCGGCCTGTCTATTTATGGTGCGGTTGTGGGCGGAGTGTTCGCGCTGGTCTTGGCCAGGAAATTTTTCAAACTTAAAACTTCAATCTTGAATCTGCTGGACTGGCTGGCCCCGGCCGTGCTTTTAGGCCAGGTTGTGGGGCGGTTTGGGAATTTTTTTAACTACGAGGCTTTTGGCTACCCGACCAGCTTGCCTTGGAAAATGTTCGTGCCCGCGGCATTCAGGCCCGCGGGCTTTGAAGCTCAGGCGTTTTACCACCCGTGGTTTTTGTACGAGTCCCTGGGTAATTTTTTAATCTTTCTGGCTCTGACCCGCGGCTTTAAAAGCCAAAAGCCCGGGAGCTTGTTTTTTGGGTACATTTTATTGTATAATACGTTAAGATTTTGCCTGGAATTCATTAGGATTGACAGCGTATTTATCGGCTCTTTCAGGCAAAACGCGGTTGTGAGCCTAGGTTTGGTCTTAATAGGCGCAGTTGGGCTGGCTGTCAGCAACAAAAAGCAGAATGTTCCAATACCATAAGCTCATTTCGTTTAGCATCGGGCTGCTGTTTTTGGCGGTCCTGCAGACCTTTTCGGTCCCCACGCCCGTGTTCAGGTTTCTGATAGCGGCTTTTTTGTTGTATATCCTGGCCGTGGCCTGGTACAACAAAAAATATTTGGAAGCCATTGGCAAATACTCGTTCTGGGGAATTGTCCGTCCGGCCATGTTGGCGACTTCGGGGCTGGGGATTTTTTTCTTTCTGCCCTCGGAAGGCTTGCGCAACATGTTTTTGCTGATTTCCGTAGGTACGGTTTCCGCCTTTGAGCTGTTTTTGGGAAATTTTTCGGAAAACTTCCTGATAAGCGAAATCTTGATTGTGGCCTTCGGGCTGTTTTTGACTTTTTCGGGCTTGGATTTTTATTTCCCCGGCATGGGGCAGGGTAGCCTGCCGCTCCAACCTCTGTATGCAGCCGGGATTTTCGCGGCTGTGTACCTGCTTTCCCGTTCGCTTTACGAATACACCCCCTTAAGCCCGCCCTTAAAAAGCCTTTCAGCCGTGGTCATGGGCCTGTTTTGCAGCCAGCTTTTTTGGGCCGTGGGCTTTTTGCCTTTGCATTACACCGTATCCGCGTTTCTGCTTTTGAACTTTTTGTACCTTTCGCTCATGCTGCACTATTACCATATTTACAACACTTTAAATTTTAAAAAAATATATTTTCATCTGGGTCTGTTTGCTGCCTGCATTGTCTTGGTCTTGCTGACTACCCCGTGGAGAGTCATTTAGCTTATGAACAAAAAACAATCGCTCTATATTGTCTTGCTTTGCGTGGTCTTGGTCTTCGCATTAAACCTGTTTTTTGGCAGGTTCTTTGCGGCCCGGCTTTCCACTAT
>JAMDEL010000069.1:0-2112 GCA_023487095.1 Patescibacteria group bacterium | reverse complement strand
AAGCCCGCAGGCGCCGATTGTCATCAACACTCGGGAAGAAATCCGCGTTAACGACGGCAAGGATATTTTGGAGGCGATTTCCGGCATTAAGTCCAGGCTTAGCCAGGTGGTAAATGTCCAGGGCGGACAGCTTTCCGTGGCGGGGTATGCGGTCAATGTTGCCTCCGAAGGCTTGTTTGTGGCCCCGGCAGGCGTTTTTGCAGGCAAGACAGGGGATTACTACGTTGTGCTTTCCGATGGCCGCCGCGCGGCAGTTACAACCCGGGTTTTGGACCCGGCCACGGACGCGGTGTTCTTTGCAGCCGCCCTGAATTCCGTTTCCGTGCCTACTTGGGGCGAATCCAAGCAGCTCAAGCCTGGCGAGAAGATAATTGCCATAAAGAATTCCCTCCAGACTTCCATTCCCGAAGTCCAGGTTTTGTTTCTGGCCAGGGCGCAAGTGGATATTTTCGGACAAACTTATGATGCCGACCAGCCCAGTCGCAGTTTCGGCCTTTCGGGTACGGAAACTTTGGCTTTGGGCACGGCTTTGGTGGATACTCAGGGAGAAGTTGTAGGGCTTGTCGGCGATAAGGGTGCTGTCCTGTCCTCCGATGTCTTAAAGAAAGCCCAAGCCTTGTACTTTGCCAACCAGCAGAAAATCAGCCGTCCGCGTTTTGGCTTTACCTATACCCAGCTGGCCAAAGCCGTGAGCCAAATTCGGGCGCTGCCCGAAGGCGCCCAGGTCTTAAGCGTGGACCGCGCGGGCAAGACCAGGTCGCCGGCTTTGGAAGCAGGACTTTTGGAAAAGGACATTATTGTTTCCGTAGACGGCCAAACGCTTAGCGAAGACGTCCAGCTGGAGGAGCTGCTGCAAAAATACGGGCCGGGCGACAAGGTAAAAATACAAGTAGCCCGGGGCAAAGAAACCAAAGATTTAGTTTTGCAAGTTAAAGAGCTGGAAAAATAATTTAGCAAAAGACCTGATGAAAATATTGGTTACCGGCGGAGCCGGCTTCATTGGCTCCAACTTTGTGCATTATTGGATTAAAAATCACTCAGGCGATGAAATCGTCGTGTTGGATAAGCTTACCTATGCCGGCAATTTGGAAAATTTGTCAGCGGTTGCAGACAAAATTAAATTTATAAAAGGCGACATTTGCGACGAGAGCGCGGTCTCAGAGGCTATGCAGGGAGTGGAAACCGTGGCGCACTTTGCCGCGGAAAGCCATGTGGACAGGAGTATTTTGGACCCGGAGGCTTTTATCAAGACCAATGTCCTGGGTACGCACATGCTGCTTAAAAAAGCTTTGGAGCAGAAAGTTAAGCGCTTTCACCATGTATCTACGGATGAAGTCTTCGGGCAGATTGATCTAAATTCCTCTGAGCGTTGGAAAGAAAGCTCGCCCTACAATCCCCGGAGCCCTTACTCGGCTTCCAAAGCCGCGAGCGACCATTTGGTCAGGGCGTATTACCAGACTTACGGTTTGCCTGTAACCATCAGCAACTGCGCCAATAACATTGGCCCGTATATGTTCCCGGAAAAACTGGTGCCTTTGGCCATTACCAATGTTTTGCAAGGCAAAAAAATCCCGGTCTACAAGCCCGGCAACCAGGTTAGGGAATGGCTGTATGTGGAAGACCACTGCAGCGGCATAGAAGCAGTGCTCACAAAAGGCCGTGTCGGCGAAACTTATTTTATTGGCCCTGACAACCCGGAGTATTCCAACCTGGAAGTCATAAAAAAGCTTTTAAAGATTATGGGCAAAAGCGATGACTTTATTGAATTCGTGGGCGACCGGCCGGGCCATGACCAGAAGTACGCGCTTGACCACGGAAAAATTTCCAAAGAGCTGGGTTGGCAGCCGAAATACCAACTGGACGAAGCTTTGGAAAATTGCGTTAAGTGGTACACGGAAAACCGCGCCTGGTGGGAAAAGGTCAAGAGCGGCGAATATTTGAAGTATTATGAACAACAATATGCAAAACGATAGCGTACTGATTTTAGGCGCCAAAGGCATGCTGGGCGGGCAGCTGCTTAAGGTTTTCGGCGCGCGGGCCATAGGCTGGGACAGGGAGGAATGCGACATTACCAACTTTGACGATACCAAAGCCAGGATTGAAAGGCTCCGG
>JAMDEL010000100.1 GCA_023487095.1 Patescibacteria group bacterium | reverse complement strand
TGCTCTTGCCTGTATGAGGCCGAAGGGGTTCAGGTCGCGGTATGATGGTATGAAATGCGGCCCTAAGGTTTGCTTTGTCCAAAAATGCCGGGGCACTCTCGGATAAACCTGCTTCTTTGTGTAAGAAGGGATCTTTAAGCTATTTTCCTGGTGGGGAAAACCGCTTGTTGGAAACTTCAGACTTAACAGCCAGTTGCAAGGAAAACCTCGCCACCAACCAAGTCTTAAGCTCCAAAGACCTCTCCGCACACGCGTCAGCAAGGTTTTACAAACCTATCCTGACTCATTAAAGCAAACTGTTCCTCCTGTTGCTCCCGAAAACCTAAAGTTTTCCGGGAAATGTACACTTTTTTCCGTTTTTCTCTTTCCTTTCGCAGACCAATGAAGGACTGCCTAAACTTTTGTTTTCCTTAAAGCCGGTGGGCTTTTTAGGGCTGTTTTGGATACGCGGGTATCCAAGACACAAAAGTTTGGGGAGAGAAATGTAGGGGTTTTTGTGGACGCACCTACATCCGGTGAAAAGCTTTTGAACATTTCCCCCTCTCGGGGGAGAGTGTCCAAAAAAAATTGTTTGTTTTCCAAAAAATTTTTCTGAACGCTTCTTTTAAAAAACCCTTAAAGCCTTGCTGGGCTTTAAGGGTTTAACGCTTTAGTCTTGCTTATTTACTTTTACCCCGAGCCCAAAATTGTGCATGCCAAACGACGGCCTTATTAAAGGAGGCCGGAAGAATCTGAGAAGTTAATTTGGAATGGGTGTAAGATTTCATAGCTTTATCACATAATAACTTTCAAAAAAGAATCCGTCAAGCAGGTTTTTCCACATCTAGACCACCAGGTAGCCTTCGTTCGCGGCGGCCTGCTCTTTAGCCATGCGGTGGACAATTTCCTCCAGCTCTTCGTCGCTAAAAAATTCAATGGTAATCCGGCCGCCTTTGCCTTGGCGCTGGATTTTGACCTGCGTGCCGAGCTGGCCGCGGAGTTCTGTTTCAATCGCCATAAGTTTGGGGTCAGGGGCGGCGGCATCCATCTGCCGCTTTACGGTCAACTCCCTAACTTTGGCTTCTACCTGCCGGACATTCAGGCCCTGGTCCAAAATTAGCTTATACATGAGGAGCATGCGCTCCGGGTCCATAAGCCCCAAAATCGCCCTGGCGTGGCCTTCGGTAATTTTAGCCTCAATCACTCCCCTCTGGATTTCGGCCGGCAAATTTAAGAGGCGAACGGTATTGGCCACGGCCGGACGGCTTTTTCCGACCTTCTTGGCCACCTGCTCCTGAGTCATGTTGAAAGTTTTCATGAGCCGCTCGTAAGCCTGGGCTTCTTCTATGGGGTTCAGCTCCCGCCTCTGGATGTTCTCAATTAAAGCCACTTCCAACTTCGTCTGATCCACCATGGCCTGCTTAATGATGGCGGGGACTTTTTCCAAGCCCGCCAGCTGAGAAGCCCGAAAACGCCGCTCACCCACTACCAGTTCGTAGCCCACGGGCGTGCGGGTCACCACCAAGGGCTGAATAACGCCGTGTTCTTTGATGGAATCCGCGAGCTCGCGGAGCGCGGCAGGCTCAAAAACTTTTCTCGGCTGGAAAGGGTTGGGCGCAATTTTGGCTACTTCAATTTCCTGAATCTGCGCGTCGGCATACGAAATCCGATCACTGGCATCCGGAGCAGAAGGCGTGGTGGCCGGGGCAGGTGTAGGTACCTGATTTACAAATGATTGAATCGGCCGGGAAAGAATTGCTTCGGGATTTAAAGGAACCGGCCCCACGGGACCTAAAGACTGTATGGTAATATTTGGCTGGTTATTGGTTTGATTTTCCATAGAAATTAGAGGTTTGACCTTAAAAGCCTAACAAATTTTTACCTCTTCCGCAAACTCTTTACCAAAACCGGCTGTTTTGCTAAAATATGGAAGATCCCTGTAAAAATCCACTCAGTAAACTGGCCGAGTGGCGGAACTGGCAGACGCACACGACTCAAAATCGTGCGGGGAAACTCATGAGGGTTCGACTCCCTCCTCGGCCACCAAAAAATCCCCCGGCTTAAGCCGGGGGATTTTTTATCTAAAATACAGGACCGCTACAATTAGCGCTGCCAATAGCAGCCGGTACCAGACAAAAATTTTAAAATCATGCCTGGCGAGATATTTCAAAAGATATTTAATAGACAAAAACCCAAAGACCGCTGCGGAAACAAAACCGATAACCAGATCCTGCGTCGTGGCTCCCGTATGGAATTCCTTAACTTTCAAGAGGCCTGCGCCAAAAATAATTGGCACGGACATTAAGAAAGAAAACCGGGCCGCATCTTCCCGCTTAAAGCCCAAAAACAAGCCCATACCCATGGTGGAACCGCTTCGAGAAACCCCCGGGATAATGGCCAAAGCCTGGCTTAAACCCACCCAAACCGCATCCAGCCAGGTAATCCTATCCAAGTTTTTTGCCTTTTTGCCCAACCGGTCAACAACAAAAATAATCAGGGCAAAGACAGAAAGGGTTATGGCAATGAGCAGCGGGTTCCGAAAAACGGTTTCTGCCTTCTGCTCCAAAAGTTTACCAATAATGGCTCCGGGTATGCTGGCGAGCAAAAGCAGCCAAGCCAACTTCTGGTAAATATTGTTTTTTAAATCCCGAGTGGAACTAAACAGCGAATGCCAAAAGCCCCTGGCTATCAGCCAAATGTCGTTCCGGAAATAGACCAGCACGGCAAGCAGCGTACCCCAATGCAGGGCCACGTCAAAACCCAAACCAGGATCATCCCACTTAAACAGCCAGGGTGCGATAATCAAATGAGCGGAAGACGAGATGGGTAAAAACTCCCCCAAGCCCTGGACCATGCCCAAAACCAGCGGATGAATAACGTTGTGCAGCATTTACTTAATAAAATAATAATAAATTTTCATGCCAATGGCGGCCGATGGCCAGGCCAAGACGATGCCGGCCAGCACATCCAAGGGGTAATGCACCCCGGCTACCAGCCTGGCCAAACCCACCACCACGCCACTTAGAACCATAAACCAGCCTAAGCCGGGATCAAAATATCCCAAAGCCAGCCCCATGGAGATAAGGGTGATGGCATGGCCGGAAGGAAACGAAGCCTCAATGTATTTTTTAATCAGCTGGGTAACCTTGTGGTCCTGGAACGGACGCGTGCGGCGGTAAAATAGGAAGCGGAAAAGGTTTTGGAATCCGCGGGCCACAAAAAGAACTATCAGCTGGCTGTATATCAGCTGCCTGAAGCTTAAATGGGCATGGGTCTCCAGAATATAGAAAAAAAGCCCGATCGGCATGACTACCGTGTAATAGCGGGCAAAGAAAATGACAATTGCATCAAAAAATCTATTCTTGCCCGCGAGCCCATTGAATGCCCCGAAAATTTTCAGATCCCATTGCTCAAGCGTCCTCATTATTCCACTCCAGGCACGGGGAATTTCAGGGAGAACGCCTTAACCCGCTCTTTAATTTCTTTAAGCTTGGCTTCATCGTCTTTATACAGCAAGGCTGAATCAATTATTTCAGCCACCGTTGCCATATCCTCTTCCTTGGCTCCCCGCGTGGTCAAAGCCGGCGTGCCCAAACGGATACCCGACGGGTCCAAAGGTTTTCTGGGGTCATAAGGAATCATGTTTTTGTTGATGGACACCCCTACGGATTCCAAAACCTTTTCCGCTTCCTTGCCGGTGATTTTTTTGCTGCCAAACACGTCCACGAGCATCAGGTGATTGTCGGTCCCGCCGGAAACAATCCTGTAGCCTTTACTTTGGAGCTGGTCTGAAAGGGCTCGGGCGTTTTTGATTATCTGCTTGGCGTAATCCTGGAATTCGGGCCGCAAAGCTTCACCATAAGCTGCGGCTTTGGCTGCATTAATATGGTCATGTGGCCCGCCCTGCACGCCGGGAAAAACCGCTTTGTCTATTGCAGACGCAAATTGACCTTTACACATAATCATCGCCCCTCTCGGCCCGCGCAAAGTCTTATGGGTAGTAGTAGAAACCACGTCGCAAATCGGTACCGGGTTTTCCAACTGCTTACCCGCAATCAGTCCGGCAATGTGGGCAATGTCCGCAAACAAAAACGCACCCACTTTGTCCGCAATAATCCTAAAACGCTTCCAGTCCATGTCGCGGGAGTAAGCGGAAAAACCGGCCAAAATCATTTTGGGTTTTTCACGCAGCGCAATTTCTTCCACTTCGT
>JAMDEL010000042.1 GCA_023487095.1 Patescibacteria group bacterium | reverse complement strand
CGGTTAAGGTTTCTTCCGTGCCAACCCAGGTTTTGACACAGTCTGTGCCCCAGCCCGCCAAGAAGCTGGAAGTAAAAAATCTCGCGGTAGAGGAAGCCACTGTCCTGCCGGACGGGGAACTGATGAAAATTACCGCCCAAATCCGGGGCGATGCGGTTAAGGTGTTGGCCAGGTACGGCGAGCGAGCGATTATGCTTGACCCGGGCAAAAACGGCAGGTGGAGCGGCTACGTTGAGGCCGCCCGTTTGGGCAGCCCCCAAACTCATTTAGAAATTGTGGCTCAGGATATTGTAGGCAGGTTGCAGAGTTACCGGCTAGCCTATTTCAGCCCGAGCTTAACTGAAAATTATAATGTCTTGGGAGTCAGCCAAAGACAGCCGGAAATAAAACTCTACGGTGTGAATTTTACCCCCAAGGAGACGGAAGATAAATTTTATTTGTGGTTTGCGGTGATGATGCTTTCCAGCTTGCTTTTGGCTGTGGCTGTCCGGCATAGAATCCAGCATGCCAGCTTGGTCATGAACGGTTCTTTGGTCGTGGTTTTAGCCATGCTGCTCTGGATGGCGGGGTAGTTTTAGGTTTAAATTTGGCCCGTTCCGCACAGTGCGGAACGGGTTTTTTCTTGTCTTGAAAAGAAACCGAATAGTCGGTATAGTATATCTATTCTTAAAAATTACCTTATGCCCAAAAAAATTGAACCCGCGTTGACTTTTGACGATGTGCTTCTCGTGCCTCAATACAGCGAAATCCTGCCTGCGGAAGTCCGTTTGGAAACCCAGTTTACTAAAAAATTGAAGCTCAATATTCCTTTGGTTTCAAGCGCCATGGATACGGTGACTGAAAGCCGCCTCGCGATTGCTTTGGCCCAGCTCGGGGGCATTGGCATTGTTCATAAGAATTTAAGCATCAGCGAACAGGCAGCCGAAGTTACCAGGGTGAAAAGATATGAAAGCGGTATAATTAATCACCCGATTACGGTTTTTCCGGAAGACCCTTTGGGCAAAGTTTTTGACCTGATGGCTAAAATGGGCATTGGCGGCTTTCCGGTAATAAACAAATCCGGCAAGTTGGTCGGAATCCTGACGCACCGGGATTTACGTTTTGAAAACAACCGACGCCTAAAAGTCAAAGAGCTGATGACCAAGAAAAATTTGGTGACCGCGCCTTTGGGTACTTCTTTGGAAAAAGCTAAAGGGATTTTGCAGAAGCATCGGGTTGAAAAATTGCCCTTGGTGGACAGGCAGGGCCGCCTGAAAGGCATGGTCACGGTCAAGGATATTCAAAAGAACATTAACTACCCGCTGGCTTCGGCGGATGAAAAAGGCCGGCTCTTAGTGGGGGCGGCCGTGGGTGCCACGGGCGATTTTTTTGAAAGAGCTCAGGAATTGGATGAAGCGGGGGCGGATGTGTTGGTAGTGGACACTGCCCACGGCAACAGCAAGCGGGTAATTGAAGCGGTCAAAAAGCTCAAAAAAACTTTTTCCGATATGCAGGTTGTGGCAGGCAACGTGGCTGCGGGCGACGGAGCCGAAGCTTTGGCCAAGGCCGGGGCGGACGCGGTTAAGGTTGGCGTAGGCCCGGGCAGTATTTGCACCACCCGCATAGTTTCCGGCTTTGGCGTGCCCCAGTTGTCCGCAATTATGGAATGCGCGGATGCCTTGAAAAATTACAAAGTGCCGATTATTGCGGACGGTGGCATTAAGTTTTCCGGAGACATTGTTAAAGCCCTGGCTGCGGGCGCCGGATCTGTAATGATTGGCAGCCTGTTCGCGGGCACGGAAGAATCGCCGGGAGAGACTATTTTGTATCAGGGCCGGCAGTTTAAGGCCTACCGCGGCATGGGTTCTTTGGGTGCCATGCAGAAAGGCAGCAAGGACAGGTACGGACAGGAAAACGAAAGCAATCTAAACAAGCTTGTGCCGGAAGGCATAGAGGGCCGGGTGGCATATAAAGGCAGCTTGGAAATGTTGGTTAGGCAACTGGTTGGCGGTTTAAGGTCCGGCTTGGGCTACTGCGGTGCAAAAACTTTGAAAGAACTTTTGGAAAAAGCGAGGTTTGTTTCCATTTCTTCCGCCGGCCTGAAAGAAAGCCATGTGCACGATGTGCAAATTACCAAAGAAGCCCCAAATTACCATTTGGAATAGTTACACAATAAAAAATCTCCGCGTGAAGCGGAGATTTTTTATTCCTCCCTTAGCCCCATTCAATAGTGGCCGGGGGTTTGTCTGATATTCTGTAAACCACGGCGCCGACTTCGCGGATTTCATTGGTCAGCCTGCGGGAAACATGGTTTAAAAAGTCGTAAGGCAGTTCGGCCGAGCGCGCGGTAAAGCCGTTGACTGACCACACGGCCCAGAGCGCCACCACATAACCTTCGGCTGCGTCATCACCCTTGGTGCAGGTGGTAACGGAGTTGGTGACAACGGCTCCGGCCTGCCAAACGTTTTCGTAAAGCGCCCAGTTGCGCAGTTCTTCTATGTAAATTTGGTCAGCCTTTCTGGCTACCACAAGTTTTTCTTTGGAAATTTGGCCTTCAATCCTGACTATCAAGCCGGGCCCAGGGAAAGGGTGCCTAACGAGCAGTTTTTCGGGTACGCCCGCGGCCCGTCCAATATTGCGGCCGGTGTCTTTGACTGAATCAGCCAGCGGCTCCAATTCCGGCAAGGAGAATTCCAAGCCGACATTATGGTGGATTTTTATCTGTGCCTTGCGCGCCCCGCTGTCATAGCCCCCGCCGGACTCGGAAATGTCGGTATAAAGCGTACCTTGGGCAATAAAGTCGGCTCCAAAATTTTTAGCTTCGTTTTCCAAAACTTCTTTGTAAATGCCCCGCATGGAGAGGCGTTTTTCTTTCATGGAAGTTTTGCCCGCCAGGGCGCTCAGGAATTTTTCCGTTGCGTCCGCGATTTTTACTTTCAGCCAACCGGCTTTGCCGAAATACTCCAGGACAAAAGCTTCGTCGTCGGGCCGGTCAATGCCTTTAATATAGACGCCTAAAATTTCCGTACCCGGACCCATGGCCGCTTTGAGCAAATAGGCAACAGTGGAAGAATCCGTGCCGCCGGAAAGCGCCAGTAGGACTTTCTTGCCCGCGATTTTGGTTTTCAATTCCGCAACTTTTTTTGCCGCCATCTCCTCCGCAGGGAAGCGGTCCTTGGCCCCGCAGATTTTAAAGACAAAGTTTTCCAAAAGTTTTTCACCATGCTCGGTTTCCGTGACTTCGGGGTGGAACTGCACCCCGTAAAGGTGCTTAAATTGTCCGGCCGCAGTGGGCGCGTTTTCGGTGGTACCGAGAATGGTAAGTTTCTCATCCGGCTCAATCCGGTCACCGTGGCTTTCCAGCACCCGGGACAGTTTTGGCCAGTTTTCAAAGAGCGGCGAGTTGTGGCTTAAAGAAAATTCGTGCGAGCCAAATTCGCGTTTTTCCGCGGCAGTGACAGATACGCCAATGTGGTAGGCCCAGGTTTGGAAGCCGAGGCAGATGCCTAAGGTGGGGATGCCAAGGTCAAAAATTTCTCGGTCAAAAGGCGGCGGCTCGGCGTGGGCCGAGGCCGGCCCCCCGGAAAGGATTATGCCCGTGGGTTTAAGTTTTTTTACGTCTCCAGCTTTCACAGCCGCAGGGTCTGCCACCAGGCAGTAAACGCCCAAAGCATCCAGTTTTTGCTTAATCAGGTGGTCAAACTGGCTGCCCATGGAAAAGAGCAGGAACAGCTCGTCGGTTTTGCGGATGCGCTTTTCTTCGTCAATTTCCGCCAAGGCTTCGTTTGTCGCTTGTTTAAAGGTTTGCAGCATGTTCCAGTGGTTAAAATAATGTTTTGATTATAACAAAAATTATCAGAAACAAAAAACCGTTGATAAAGGCGGGTTTTTTAATTCACCCTATTGACAACTATACTACTCTTTGATACGATATAGATGTAGTATGTAATACTACATACCAAATTATAATAACAAGAAAGGAGAGATTACTTGGAAAATCTTACGGAAATGTTAAAGGGTGTGCTGGAAGGCTGCGTACTGGAAATCATCAGCCGCGGCGAAACCTACGGCTATGAAATTGCGTCGTCACTGCGCCAACTCGGTTTTGCGGACGTCGTGGAGGGCACGGTTTACACCATTCTCCTGCGGATTGAGAAAAACAACCTCGTAAGTATTGAGAAAAAACCGTCCAGTATTGGCCCGCCGCGCAAATTTTACAAACTTAACGCCGCCGGGCGGGAAGAGCTTGCAATATTTTGGG
>JAMDEL010000011.1 GCA_023487095.1 Patescibacteria group bacterium | reverse complement strand
GATACCGCCCAGGCCTTCGGCGGCGAATACAAAGGCAAAAAACTCGGCGCCATCGGCGACGTGGGTTGCTTTTCCTTCTTCCCCTCCAAAAACCTGGGAGCCTGTGGCGATGCCGGACTCCTTGCCACTAACAGCGACCAGCTTGCCGCCACCGCCCGCACACTCCGGGTGCACGGCAGCAAGCAGAAATATTATAACGAAGCCATCGGCTACAACTCCCGCTTAGACGAGCTGCAAGCCGCCATCTTAAGAGTAAAACTCCCCTATATAGACCAATGGAACGAAGACCGCCGCCAGGCGGCCTCCCGCTACCACACCCTGCTTTACGGCCAGCCGGGCCTGCTCGTCCCCGCCCCGGACGCCTGTCACGTCTACCACCAGTACACGGTACGCATCAGCGCAAACCGCCGGGACCTGGTGCAGCAACATCTGGCCGCAAACGACATCGGCACCATGGTCTATTACCCGGTGCCGCTTCACCGGCTGCCGCCCTACACCGGCAGTGACGCCTCCTGCCCGGTGGCCGAGGCCCTGGCCAAAGAAGTCTTAAGCCTGCCCCTTTGGCCGCAGCTGCAACCCGCCCTCCAGGAGCGGGTGGCAGCCCTGCTCCGGCAGGCGCTTGTTGCTAAGACGGAAAGGGGAAATAGCCACTGAGTATCAACCGGCAGGGAATAGGCCAGGCAGCATTTTTCATCGTCACCGGCACGGTGCTAAGCCGTATCTTAGGTTTTGTCCGGGAAACTGTAATTGCCTACAAATTCGGCGCTACCGCCCACACCGACGCCTTCCTGGTGGCTTCCGTCATCCCGATGGCCCTCGCCGGGATGGTGGCCGGCGCCGTCGCCGTCGCCTTCATCCCGGTCTTCACTGAATATCGCTTGCAAAAAGGAGAAAAGGAAGCCTGGACCATCGCCAGCGCCGTCATCAACCTGACGTCCATTCTTTTAGCCGCAGCCGCCGTGCTGTTTATCCTGGCGGCGCCGCTCCTCGTCCCCCTGCTCGGCCCCGGCCTGGCCCCGGCGACCAAATCTTTAGCTGTCAGCCTGTCTATGCTGCTTGCCCCTTTGTTAATCTTCACCGGGCTGGTCGCCCTGGTAGCCGCCCTGCTCAATGCCTACCGCCACTTTACCTATCCGGCCTTTGCCGGCCTCTTTTATAACTTTGGCATGATTAGCGGCGCCTTGCTCCTGGGCGGCCTGATGGGTATCCGCGGGCTGGTGCTGGGGGCCTTGGCCGGAGCTGCCGCCCATCTGCTGGCCCTTGTTATCCCTCTGGCCGCCCAGAAAAGCCACTACCGACCTACCTTAAAGGATTTAGGCCACCCCGGTGTTAAGAAAATCGGCCTGTTGGTGCTCCCCTTCGTCGTGGCTTCCGCCGCCGGCCAAATTAACCTCCTGGTGGACCGCGTCCTGGCCTCCGGACTGGCGGAAGGCAGCATCTCCGCCCTTAATTTTGCTTCGCGGGTCATGCATCTGCCTTTAGGCATTTTCGCCGGTTCCGCCGCCACCGCAGCCTACCCGTTCCTGGCGGAGCAGGCGGCGAGCCGGCACACCGCTGACCTGCGCCGTACCTTTTCCGAAGGGCTGCGCCTTCTCTGGTTTATCGTTATCCCTCTTTCCGTGGGCCTCATAGTCTTGAGCGAACCCATCACCCGGCTGCTTTTCGAACGGGGGGCCTTTGATGCCAGAGCCACCCAGATGACTGCCGTCGCCTTGCTTTACTACTCCCTGGGCATCTTCGCCCACGCCGCCACCGCCCTGCTGCTGCGGGTGTACTTCTCCCTGCAGGACACCGCCACCCCGGTTAAGCTGGGACTATGGGCCGTCGGCCTGAACATCGTCCTTAACCTCATCCTGGTGCGCTACTTAGCCCACGGCGGCCTGGCCCTGGCCACCTCCATCGCCGCTACGGCCAACTGCCTTTTACTTGCTTACTATCTGCGCCGTAAGCTGGGGCACCTGGACGGCAGCCGCATCCTGCGCTCAGGCGGCAAATTCGTCGCCGCTTCTCTGGCCATGGGGCTTTTGGTAGCCGCCGCCCACAGCTACACGGCACCCATGTTCGACCTCGCCGCCCTCACCCACCGGCTGCTGCACGTGGGCGGCCTGATCGCCCTAGGCGGGATAGTTTACCTCGGCGCCGCCGCTCTGCTTAAGACCGAAGAGCTGACCCGGACACTCGCCTGGGCGATGGCCAGGCTTCTGCCCGGTGGAGTGAGGGGATGGATGTAGGGGTGTGGATGGGTTTTCTCTAAAGTCATTCTTTGGCGGGAGTATTCGTTCCCAATTACCATGACTTTATACTCAAACAAATTATAAGAGTGTGGCGGCTGGAGGGTTGAGTGAATGCATTCCGTTGCGTTGTTATATACCGCGTTGTTGCTTGTGTTTTGGTTGCTAAACGCTTTGGCGCCAATCGCTCATATAGCTCTGCCTGCCTGGCTTTTGGTTTGGGCTTTTGTTGCAGCTGTGTGTTTTTGGGAATTTATCAGAAGCGCTTATCGAAAAGCAATCCCAATGAACAGACAATTAGTCACTTTAATGCTCTTCTTTTTTCTGTTGCTAACTTGGCGCCTGCTTCAAACCGTTTGGAGCTTGGATTTAATGACAACCATACTGGAGATGGTGAAGACAGCCATACTTGGCATATTTGTTGTTGCTGCTTACATAGGGCTGTCTTACATGGATAGAGCCGATTTAGAGCGTCTTGCCGCTACGGTTATTACAGTTGTACTGTTCATTTCCGGAGGGGCATATATTTTTATTTTAGCAAATCGTGTCGGTGACTTTAGCTTCTTCGGGCTTCAAGAGGCCAAAAGGCATATTCTGCTATTTGGCGGAGCCAATGCAGCCGGTGCTATGATTTTTTTATTTGGCGCCTGGAACTGGTTTCTTGTACTTTGCGGCAACCAAAGGCTAAGAAATTTAGGTTTTTTGAATTTGGCAATCGCTTTGATTATGATTTTTGGCATTGCCTCGCGAAGCGCTGTAGGCGGATTTTTGTTTGCCGGTGTAATGATCCTTATAGGCTTTTTATGGAGAAAGCGCCGCCAACCTCTTGTATCTTTGCTTCTTGTTGGCTTATTGGGGTGTGCGATATTTGGTTTGATATTTTTTACGCCCGTAATTATTGAGGCAGATACTAACGAGGTGCCTAGAACCTTTTACCAAAGGATGGACATGTGGAGTTTAGCTTGGGAGGTATTATCAGATAGGTATTGGTTATTTGGGGCTGGTACAGGCACAAATGCAGGCTTGGCCTTTTTTACTTTTGAAGGAATCGGATTACGTGGCGGAGTGCATAATGCGTTGATGCAGACATGGCTGGAAGAGGGCATCCCAGGTTTGATCTTATATGTCTGGTTATTTGTTTGGCTTGTGAGAACCGGCTTATCCGCTTCCTCTGTGTCAGGAATAGCGCTGGTTGCAGTGGCATCAGGAATATTCTTCCGTAACCTTGGTGAAAGTAACGGCCTGCTGTGGGGATTAGTAAATAATTACCTGGTTTTTGTTTCTTGGTTTGTAATAATTCATCTCTTAATTTATTGCAAAAAGAAAAAATATGCTAAAAATAAAACAAACCTAAAACAGTGGGAGGCAGCAGCGTGAAGGTATTATTTTGTACTGCCTTGGAACCAACCAAGGCCAATGGAGCGACAATATATACCATCAGGGTGCTCCGCGCTTTGCACAGCCTGGGTCTAAATATAAAGGTGCTGATGATTCAATTCTATAGCTCAACCGAACCACCGTCAGAGGGAGAATGGGTGCCGGGGTTACGTGAATTGCGGGAAACCGGTGTAGAATTTAAAGCTTACCCGGCTAGATCAAAGCTCAAATCATTTGCGTCGGCGAATCTCAAACTTGCCTGGGAACTTTTTAACAGTTTGCGGAACATTAATATTTTTGCTTTCCGGCTAACAAATTTCCATCCTTTTTGTATCATTACAAAGATTCTTCGCCCTTCTGTAACAACCTTGTGGTTTCATGATGGGATTGTTGAAGAGATATTTTTTGTGCATCCGGACTTCAAACACCGGATTATGATGCGCCTGTTTGAGCTTTTCGAAAAATTCGGTTCACGGTTTGTAGATTGGGAGTTTCCGGTCAGTGAAAAGATGCGAGATTATTCTCGCCGGAAAGGCCTCCATGGCCGGAAGGGCGCTATTGTTTTACCGTGCGTTGTTGAATCGGACCGGTTTTACTTGCGGCCGACGCCGCGAAGTGAAAGAAACGATAAGGTAGTGGTCGGATTTGCCGGTTCGCTTGCGCCTTGGCAAGGCTTTGAGGGTGCTTGCCGGTTTCTGCAATATCTTAGCAGTGTTATGGCAGTGAAATTATGTGTTCTCACCGCAGGCCGTTACTTTCACCAG
>JAMDEL010000056.1 GCA_023487095.1 Patescibacteria group bacterium | reverse complement strand
AGGAAGCAGGAGCGGCTTTGGCTGAGCAGGCTCCGATTGAGACGCAGACACCCCCGGCAGAAAGCCTAAAAAGAGCCGCGGTTTTACAGGTTCAGGATGGGCAAAGTCCGGAAAGACCCTCAACCGAAGAAGATGCGCTGGCTCAAATTTCCCCTCAAGCCAGAGAGGCCGCCTTGTTGTTCATGGCCAAGGAATCTCCAAGAATGCCGGCAAACTCGGTCCCTCCTGTTAGAAAGGAGGGGAAAGCCGGGAAAGTTGGGTCTGGCCAGGAACCGGAGCCGGGAAAGCCGATGGGGGCAGCTCCTTTGGCAGGCGAGCAGCCAGGCAGAGCCGACCAAGATGGGGAAACGCCGGTCAGTAGCGGAAAAGACGGGGCAGGAGGCCAGGCTGATAAGACAAAGCAGAAAATACCAGGAGGCGCGGGTAAGACAAGGCCTTCCCTCCATGGCATAGAAAATATTGGGAAATCTGGCATGGGCGGTGGCCCGGTTGTTCCCGGGTTTCCTCCAACAATGGAAAGCGGAGAACAGCGGGATGGTCAGTCGCAAGGCCCTGCTGATCAGTCCCTTTCGGATGGCGAAGAAAAACCGCCGCAGGAAGAAAACGCGGTTGGACCAGAGGGCGAAGAGCCGCAAAATGGACAGGCGGCTACAGAGGACCAGCAGCAGCAAAACGCTTTGAGCCAAGCATTGTCCGACCGGATAGACAAGCTAGCTGAAGACAAGAAGCTGGACGCCGAAATCAAGCAAGTGACCAAAGAGGCTAACCTGGCTCTGGATGGGGTTTTAATGGAAGGCGTGGCCTGGGTTTGGGCTGCGGCCATCCCCAGTTTTGGTTTGGCTGTCCTTTTGGGTGCTATAATCGGCGATTTTTTGTGGGCTTTTAAAAATTCCATAATTGAAGGCGTCCTGAAGCCGCTACTTCGTACCGAGGCGCTTAAAAAGAAGGGCGAAGAGATTGCAAAGCAGATAAAGATTAGCGCAAAAGTCAAACTCAATATTTTGGCCATGAACTTAATTGTGGCTGCCGCAGTCATGTTGGTGATGCTCTTTTTGTTTTTAGCCTTGTGGGTTGGCTGCAATTATCCGCCCGGAATTACCAAGCTGACATATAAGCTGTCCGTGGTTGGCGCCCTTGGCGGCAGTGGCATATGCGAGAGTATTGACAACCTGACAAGCAATTTCAGTTTTGGCGGCGGCGATTCCGGCGGAGCCGGGGCCAGTGATTCCTGGGGTTCCCCAAACGGCCTGCTTTCCACAAATCAATGGACCAGCCAGATTAACCAAGCTGCGGCACAGTATGCGGTTGATGCCTGTATTTTACGGGTTGTAGTACAGAAGGAATCCACCGGGCAAGCGGACATCATCGGCTGCGACTGTGCGGCTAACGGCAAGCCTCAGCTGTGCCCGGCGGGGGCCAGGGGCAAGTACTACCCAGGATACCCCTTTAACTGGGATCAGTGTTCTTATGGTATTGGGCTAACTCAATGGACGATATACCCGAAAAGCTCGTCGCAGAATTGGAACCGCTGGGAGAACCAGGGTACGCCTAGCCGTAACTTGTTTAACGATAAATACTACTATGTCAGCGATTTTCTTAATCCCCAGACCAGTTTAGACCTCACAGCCAGGGCATTTAAAAATTATTTGTCCCAGAGCGGGGGTAGTGTTGCCGGGGCTTTTAGGGCTTACATGGGTAGCGGGGCGCCGCAGAGCTGGGTTGACCAGAGAATGGCGCTATATAATATGTGTAAGAGTTCGGGAGGCCAATAAAATGAATAAGACATATAAAATTTTGATTTTTTCGGCTGTGGGGCTACTGGTTCTTGTGGCTATATATTTTGTCTTCAGGTCCCTGGCCGGAGGGGGCCCGGCCAGTCCAGTCGCCAGCCAGGAAACCCCGTCTGTATCGTCACCGGCGCCAGTCCAAACCCTGCCGGATTATCAGTTGGATCCCGAGCAAGAAAAAATAGTTTACGAATTTGTAAAAAACTTCGCGGAATTGTATAATACATATAGCTATGCGGATTATTCAAACTTGACCGCTTTGGGTGATTACGAAACCTCCCAAATGCAGCAAAAAACCGTAGAGTATGAGAATTCTTTAGAAAAAAAGACCCAACCAGGATATTACCAGGAAGCCAAGGCTATAAAAGATTCGTTCAGGTATACCTATTCCCAAGTTGGCCGTTTGTCGGTCAGTATAGCTGTTGAACTTAAGGTGTATAGCAATTTTTTCCCCGCGCCCGCCGTGGACGACAACACTGCCAGCCAGGCTCTGCTCCAAAAGCTGGAAAGCACAAAAAAAATAAATTTGGAGTTGGGCCTTGAAAAATACGGCAATAGGTGGATTGTAAGTTCTATAAAACAATAACAATTATTTATTAGGCCGAGTGGTTGCATCAGCCTAAATTAACAAAAAATAAAAATGAATAAAAAAGCCATTGCCATACTTGGCGCAATTTTTATCCTAATCGTCGGCACTTTGGGTTTTTTGGTGTATTCAAAATACGGTGGTAAAAGCACCACCACTCCGCCCTCCCAAAATAACACGACTGACAATACCAACCAGACAAATAACACAAATAACACCGGCGGAGACACGGGCAATACCGGAGACACGGGCAATACCGGCGGCGGGGACAGTCAGGCCAGCACCACTCCGCCCGTAGCCGATGACGGAGTAAGCGTCTACCGCTTAAGTGATGAGCCGGTTTTTAACCCGATTATTTTTTACAACGGAACGGCCATTTCCTATTTCAACCGCGACGGTGAAGTCTATCAGGCGGGCATAAAATCTGACAGCAGTCCTTTGCAGCTCAATGAGAAAGTAAAATTGGACATGCCGATTAAAACCAGGATAAGCCGGGTAATCTGGCCAAGCCAGGGCAACGATTATATTGCAGAGATTGTTGAGGGCAGTAAGAAATATTTCAGCTATTTCAACGCCCAGACCAAAACTTACACTGACTATCCCGACCAGGTGATTTCCGTGGGTTGGCTTCCGTCGGCAGACAAAGTCATGTATATCTGGTTAGATAAGGGTAAGGCTACTCTGAATATTTCCGACCCGGACACAAAAAATTGGAAAGAAATCGCCGAAATGTGGGAGCAGGACGACCAGCTGGAAATAGCCCCCAATGGCCAGAGCATAGCATACTATGAATTCAGCAACATTGGCCCGAAGAACGCCATAAACCTAGTTACCCCGGACGGCAAAGTTTGGCAGGGCCTGGTAAAAGACGGCTACAATTTTGGCGTTTTGTGGAGCCCTGACAGCAAGAAATTCCTTTTTAACAAAAAAGACAGCGTGAGCCAGAAATACCAACTCTGGGTGTATAGCCTGGAGAACTCCATGCCGTCCAACCTAGGAGTCTTTACTACGGTTGCGAAGGCGGTTTGGTCCAAAGACAGTAAGACCGTTTTTGCTGCCGTGCCCAAGCAGGACAGTCCTTCCGCGGAAAGCGGAAACATAACCCAGGATGATTTTTACAGGCTGGACACCGTATCCTTGACCAACAAGCTGTATAAAATTACCGCCAGTCCGGTTGACGGCGAAAACCTGTTCTTAAATCCCGCTTCCAGCAAGCTGTTTTTCAAAAATGCCCAGGACGGTTATTTGTACTATTTGGATGCCGGGCAGTAAGTAAATAATATAAAAAATAAAACCACAACTTATTTTTGCCTTTTAGGCAAGGCTCTGGGTTGTGGTTTTATTAAATAACATATGGCTAAATCATCTACCGTTTTTGTGTGTTCAAATTGCAATTTCCGCAGCCCGCGCTGGCAGGGTAAATGCCCCGAATGCGGACAGTGGAATACCTTGGAAGAAAAACGAGAGGCTTTTAGGGCCAAAAATGGGCCAGCCTACTCCGCGGCTTCGCCTATAGATTTATCCGCAGTAGACTTGAGTTTTGCCGGGCGTATTAAGTCCGGCATCGGGGAGTTTGACGAAGTTCTGGGCGGGGGGCTTGTACCGGGCAGTTTGGTTCTCCTGGGCGGGGATCCAGGTATTGGCAAGTCAACCTTGGCTTTACAGATGGCCATGGGGCTTGATTCCAACGAAGTTTTATATGTGTCGGGCGAGGAGTCCGCGGCCCAGATAAAGCTGCGCTCCAATCGTCTTAAAACGGACGGGGTGCTGGCCGTCCTGTCTGAAACAAGCTTGGAAGCAATTTTGGCAGCGGTTGAAGCCCAAAAGCCCAGGATAGTGATTATTGATTCCATTCAGACCATGTATAGTGAACAGGCCTCTGGCGTGGCAGGCGGCGTGGCTCAGGTGACCTTTGCAGTGCAGCAGATTATGCACCTGGCCAAGAGCCTTCATATAACCTTTTTAATCATTGGCCATGTCACTAAAGAGGGTTATTTGGCCGGGCCGAAGACTTTGGAACATATGGTAGATACGGTGCTGTACTTGGAAGGCGAAAGGTTTGCCACTTACCGAATTTTGCGCTGCGTGAAAAACCGTTTTGGCACCACCAATGAGGTGGGGGTTTTTGAAATGCTGCCCGAAGGCCTCAAAGAAGTAAAAAACCCTTCCCAGCTTTTTTTGGCTGAGGAAAGCGTTCAGGCTTCGGGGAATGTGGTTACGTCGGTTATGGAGGGAAGCCGGGCGCTGCTTTTAGAAATTCAGGCTTTGACCTCAGTTTCCAATTTTGGTTACCCCAAAAGGACTACGGCTGGATTTGATAATAACCGTCTTCAGCTGCTGGCCGCTATCTTAAGCAAGCGGGCGGGCTTAAATTTATCCAACCAGGATGTCTACGTCAATGTGGTTGGCGGGATAAAAGTAGATGAGCCAGCCGCAGATTTAGCCGTGGCCATGGCCATTGTTTCCAGTATCAAGGATTCCATTTTGGAAAGTACGGTAGCAGTAGGGGAGCTGGGGCTTTCGGGAGAAGTCCGGTTTGTGCCGAACCTGGAAAAGCGGATAAAAGAAGCCGAAAAATTGGGTTTTAAGCAAGTGATTTGCCCGAAAACCAAAGTTTCGGCCAAGGGCAAAATAAAAATCCTCCAGGTCAGAACCCTTGAGGAAGCTTTAAAGTTTGTTTGATTAGGTATTTTTAAAAAAACAGGGGCAGGCGGATACAAGATCTCCGCCGGCCCCTTTTTGCTTCATCGGCCCTCCTGGAAGGGCTAATTGGCAAATGAATGGATGCAAATCCTGAGAGAACCTCTTGCTAAGGGGTACACCCTTATCCAGCCCCAGGAGGCCGGTGGTTCTGTCGGAATCTGCTTTCCGTTAGGTTGCGAGTTTGCCGTGGCCGTTGTTGCCGTTCTGGTGGACTTCCAGCCACTGGCCGGCGGTCTGGCTCCCCGGCCACATCTTGATGGCGGCCAGGTGAGGAGGGAGAGTCCCTCCGTGCTTGTCCGCCCATTCGGCCACAATCTGCCTTTGGTCTCCCCCAGGGATACCATTGAAAAACATATTCGTCCGCTGATCCACGGACTGGCCTTGGGACGCAGCGAACGCCATCGCTGCACTGCTGGGTTTTCTTGACATCAGTTATTCTTTCTCCTACAACCTAAGGAGTATTTTGTTGCCATGGTTATTTGCGTATGCAAGTTAAATTGGCAACCAGTCCTCCTTGGTCATAAAAGAGTTATACATAAATAAGGCCAAATTGTCAAGGTATAAAAAAACCACCTGGCGAATTGTAGGTGGTTTACTCAAAGTGAATAGTTCTGTTTTTTATTTTACTGTCCAATTTAGGGTGGTTGTTTAGTTCAAAATCTTCTGAAAGCAATTTGGCTGCGGCTTGTTTGGCCGGTTCAATCAAGGAAAGATAAGCCGGGTCAAAGTATTTTAAATTCCAACCCGCCTGGGTTTGTCCGTAGAGTTCGCCAAAGCCTCTGAATTTTAAGTCAGCTTCTGCCAGCTCAAAACCGTCTGAAATTTTGGAAAAAACCGTCAACCGGTTTTTGCTTTCTTGGTTTTCGGTTGACGCAAACAGAAGACAGTGGGACTGGTGCTCCGCCCTGCCTACGCGCCCGCGGAATTGGTGCAATTGGGAAAGTCCAAAGCGTTCGGCTCCTTCAATTATCATAACCGAAGCGTTGGGTACGTCAACGCCGACTTCCACAACGGAGGTGGCCACCAAAATTTGGGTTCTGTTGGCCAGAAAATCCGCCATAGCGGCATCTTTCTCCTTGCTTTTCATCCTGCCGTGCAGCAGGCCGATTTTAAAGCCTGGGAAGGTTTTTTGCAGGGCAAGCAGCTCCAGTTTGGCGGCTTTTACACCTAAAACATCAGACTCTTCAATTAATGGGGTAATTACAAAAGCCTGCCGGCCCAGGCTAATTTGTTCTGACAAAAATTGGTAAGCCCGGGTCCGACCCTCCGGTTCCACCAGCCGGGTATTTATTGGCTTGCGGTCTTTGGGTTTTGTCTTTATCTGTGAAATATCCAGCTCGCCGAACATGGCTAGTTTGAGAGTTCTGGGAATGGGCGTGGCGCTCAAAGACAGTAAGTGCGGGACGCGGTTTTGGCTTTGGATAAGTTCGGCTCGCTGCTTAACGCCCCAGCGGTGCTGCTCGTCAACTATCACCAAGGCCAGTTTTTTAAATTTAACCGTTTTTTGCAGCAAGGCATGAGTACCAAAATATATGGCCGGCATGCCTCCGCGGATTTCCGCCAGAAGATGTTGTTTTTTTGTTTCTTTATTGTCAACTCGGGAGTAGCCTTGGGTCAGGAGAGCAGAGCGGATATTTGGGTGCAAGTGGCCGGGTCCGAGCAGGTATTTTTTTGCCGTTTCAAAGTGTTGTTTGGCCAGAATTTCCGTGGGTGCGAGAAAAACCGCCTGGAAACCTTTGGCCGAGGCTTGGACAGCGGCCATAATGGCCACCAGAGTCTTGCCGCTGCCCACGTCGCCTTCTAGCAAGCGGTTCATGGGCATGGTTTTTTCCAAATCCTGAAGGATTTCCCAGGCGGCCTTTTTTTGTCCCGGCGTAAGTTCAAAAGGCAGCCTGCCTAGGAATTTTTTGGCCAGGTTCTGGTCAAAGCCAACAGCGTGGGCTTTCTTTTTTTGTAAAATTAGCTTGGTTTTATGGGCGGCGAGCTGATTAATAAAAATTTCTTCAAAAGCCAGGCGTTTTTTTGCCGCTTCAGCCTGTTCGGGGTTTTTTGGAAAATGGGAATATTCAACCGTCTCGGAAATCCGGGGCAAACCATTTTGTTCCAAAGTTTCTGTAGGCAAGATTTCATCCAGATTGTCTTTTAGCGGCAAGCAGGCTTTAATTAGGTTTCTAAACGTCTTGGGGTAGAGGCCGTTTTTTAGCCTGTGGACCGGGACCAGCCTGGAAGTGTGGACGGGGAAGTCCGAAACTTTTTCATAAATGGGGTTGGTAAACTGCAGCTTGCCTTTGTATAGATCAGGCGCACCCGCAAGAAAAATTTCATCTCCCTTTTTAAGGCTTTTGGCCAAATAGCCCTGGTTGAACCAAACGACTTTTATTGAATCTGTCTGGTCCGACACAACCGCTTCAGCGAGAGAAATCCTGCCCCGGAAAGAGAAGCGTCCCACAATGGATTTGATCATGGCTTTTACCGTAACGTTTTCCCCGGCTTTTACGTCTTTCAGGCTTTGGGTTTTGGAAAAATCAAGATAACGGACAGGGAAATGCAAAAGCGCATCCTGGACGGAAAAAATCCCAAGTTTTTTTAAAGCCGCAAGTTGCGGCTTTTGGAGTTTAAAGAAAGTTTCAATTTTGGTGTCCAGACTGTGCATAATAATGTAGGGTTCCCGTATTTTCTGGTGTCTCCAAGAGGAGTCGAACCTCTATCCCAGCCTTCGGAGGGCTATACTCTATCCATTGAGCTATGGAGACAGGAGAAAAAACGCGACTTGTCAGTTTGAAAAGTAGAGCCTTTTGGTTTTGAAATGAGTGAATTTAAAATTTGAACCAATGCGTAATCCGCTGGACCATGGTGGGCTCGGTTTCTTCGTGCTCAGGCAGGTATTGGGACAAGAACATCCTGACATGCTCCGGATCCAGGTGCTCAAGCTCCAAAATCAGCATATTGTTTACCAGTGTAGTGGTTTCCAGGTTAACAGTCTTATGTTTTTCATTATGGACAACCCAAAAATGCTTGATTTGTTTATAAGGCACCTCAATATTGCCGACTTTAACCCGCTTGTGGTCCAATTCCATTTCCACGGTCTCAGGCTTTTGTCTGGAAAAGATTACAACCAAAATTCCCAATAGTCCCGTGGTTACTGCCGCAAAAACATCTTTTTGGACAATAAAAAAGGCCATAATTAGAATCACAATTGATACCAGCGTAACGTACCAGCCTGCATTTTTTTCGTAGTGCCGGTATTCCGGGGCCTGCCAGGAGATTTTGTGTTGGTTTGTCATAAATTTGATAGTGGCGGAAGGGGAGGGATTCGAACCCTCGGTACCTCATCGGTACTCCGGTTTTCAAGACCGGTGCACTAAACCACTATGCGACCCTTCCAAAAAGATTAAGGATTTAAGCTGCTAGAGTTTAGATTTCGGACTTATTATACCATCTTTTGTCTAAAAAAACAAAAACGGCCTTTCTCTAGAAAAAGCCGTTTTCTTTTTGTCTCCCGCGCAGTTTTATTTGCGCGATTCAGGATGTTATCGTCCTGATTCCAGTCCGCCTGAGGCGGACTAAGTCAAAACAATACTATTTTGCGGGGGTTGGCAGGCTCGGTCCCGGAACGTACTGGGGTTCGGGTGTTTCGGGGATATAGCCGCTGGTTGCCGCATTGGGGTCAGGCTGCGCTTCCGGTTCCAAAGGCGGGCTGACAATCAGACTTTTGATGCTGGAGCTTGAGGTCGTGGACTTTTCAGCCTTAGGTTGTTCGTCTATAACCGTTGTCGTGCTGGAAGCCGTTTCTTTTTCGTTTTCCAAATCGGGCTTGGCCGATTGGATATTGGATTTTTCCAACTCGTTGGCTGCAATTAGGATGTAGTTGTTGATGGTTTTGGCGCTGGCTTCCACGTTAGCGGCAATTTCTTTGGTTGTCCCGGTTTTGGCTTCTTTGGCCAGTTTTTCCTGGTCAACTGCAATGGTCTCCAAAGTTTTGACAAGCGTCCTAGTTTTCTGGGGGTCCAAGTCTTTTTTGGAGGCCAGAGAAACCGTTTCCAGGGTGTTTTTGGTCTGTTCGCTCAGTTCTTTTACCGCAGCCTTTGCCGTCTCTGGGCTGCTTTCCGGATTTTTCAGAATTTTTTCCACGTCCATAAGCCTTTTTTTGCTGAATTCAACCTGGAGAGAGATCTTTTTTTCAGGGGAAGTGGCAAACTGGAGCTGGAGGTTTTCAGCCGTCTTTTTTACCGCGAACAAAGCTTGTCCCGGCATGCTATAGTATGCAGCGTAGCCTGTGCCAGCGGCTGCGGAAAGAAACAAGGCCAGGCTCATGCTTATGGTGGCCAGCCTGGAAAAATGCAGCCAGCTGTACCAGACTGCCTTAGCCGGAACCAAAACGTATTTCCGCTGCATGGCTGGCTGGGGAACTGTCTTTTTCGGCATGCCCGAAAGCTTATGGGCCAGAAGGAGGCTGTCCGCCAGTTCCGCCTGTTCAGGTTGGCACTTCAAAACTGCTTCCTCAACCGAGGCGCCTTGTTTCAGCTCGCTGAGAGCCTTGTCAAAAATGTTTTCTAATTCTTTATTCATCGTATTCTTCAAAAAGTTCCCTAAGTTTGGTAATTGCCCGGAACTGGATGACCCTGATTGCGCCTTCGGTCTTGCCCGTAAGTTCGGCAATCACCGAATTCTCCAAGCCTTCAAAAAACTTGAGGCGCATAATCTGCTGCTGGTCCTGCGGCAAAGCTTTGAGCAGTTTGTTTAGAATCTGCTGCTGGTGGTTTAGATTGAGCAGGTCAATTACCGTATCTTCGTAGGTGAGGGTATTTTCAACCTCGCTCAATTCCACCCGTTCTTTCTTGCCCCGGTAATAGTCTATGACCAAGTTCCGGGCAATTTTGTAAAGCCAGGCCTCTAGGCTTCCGGCTTCCTTTATGCTGTTAAGTTTGGCGTAAGCCTTTAAAAAGACTTCTTCTGCCAGATCTTCCGCGGTTTCCTTGTGGCTAACCCGATAATAAATAAAAGTGTAAATCTTTTTAAAAAAGAAGTTGTAGAGTTCGCCAAAAGCCGCAGTTTCGCCCTTTTTTGCCTTGTTTAAAAGGTTTTCCAAAAAGAGCGATTCTTTATAAGAACGGTCTTCACTTATATAGACGAATGAACTCTCCATTTGTTACAAAGATTAAGCAATAAAAGCGGGCTCTATGCAAGTTTTCATACCAAATATACCCATCTTTAGGCCTGATGATTTATTTTAGCATATTTGTTCCTGGTCAGAGTGTGGTAATGGGGCGGGATTGGGTTATGTAAAACCGGTTTTTTTCAAAGGCCCACTCAATATCTTGGGGGTGCTTGTAGTGTTCTTCAATAGCTTTGCAGGTCTGGGCGAGTTCCACAATTTGCCTGCCGCTCAATTTTTGCTTACCGCCTTGGCTGGGAGACAGCTTTTTGTTCACGTTGCCCTTAGGGGTTTTAACAATCGCAAAAACCTGGCTTGAGACGTTTATGTCTAAAATGGAAAAGTCGTCCTTGTGGACAATGTAAGTGTCGGGCGTGACCATGCCTCCAACTATGGCTTCGCCCAGGCCGTAGCCAGCCTCAATTACCATTTGGTTGGGGTCTTTGGTTACCGGGTGCACGGTGAAGGAAATTCCGGAAATTTCGCTTTGCACCATTTTTTGCACTACCACAGCCACCGAGACCTTGGTTTTGTGGAGTTTTTTCTCAAAGCGGTAAAAGATTGCGCGGGGAGTAAAGAGCGACGACCAGCATTTCATAACTTGCCTGATAACGTCTTTTTCCGTGACATTCAGGTAGGTTTCCAGTTCACCAGCCCAGGAGGCGGTCTTGGAATCTTCGGAGGTAGCCGAGGAGCGCACGGCCACAAATTTGCTTTTCAGTTTTTTAAAATCCTTTAAAATCTCCTGCGCCAAATCCTTTGGCATCTTGGTTTTGGCAATAATGGCGCGGATTTCGTTGGAGGCTTTGTCTACAGAATTTAAATCTTTTTTGTTGACTTCCTTAAGCCGGGCTTCAATTTCCGCATCCAAATCCGTTTCTTCCAAAAAACGGTCAAAGGCTGCAGCCAGCACCACAAAGCCCGGAGGCACATGTAAGCCCGCTCTGGTCATTTCGCCGAGAGAGGCGCCTTTGCCGCCCGCAATGGCCACGTCGTTTTTAGAAAGGTTTTCAAAATTTTTAGTGTAACTCATCTTTTTAAAAATTAATTATGCCGGTTTCGGCGTTTAGCTCCACCAATTGGCCGTCTTTAATGCCCCGCGTGGCCGTTTGCGCGCCTATTACGCAGGGCAGGTTATGTTCCCGGGCAAGTAAGGCGGCATGGCTGGTCAGGCCCCCATGGTCGGTAATAATGCCGGAAATTTTGCTCACAACCTTAATAATGGCTGCATTGCCTTGCTCAAGAACCAAAATATCACCCTGCGCGACCTTTTCCAGATCGGCTTCTTGTTTTATTACTTTGGCAACACCTTTTGCGTACCCCTTATTTCCCACAGTGCCCTTTAGTTGCATGGCTTTAACTTATTTTTCTTACAATGCCCAATGAGGCATCTATTTCTATTATATCACCATCTTTAAATATTTTGGTTGCAATCTTGGTGCCAATTATGCAGGGTTTTTTCATTTCCCTGGCCACAATGGCTGCGTGCGAGGTGATGCCGCCGTGGTCGGTAACGAATGCATTAGCCCTATACATGGCAGGCAGAAAATCCGGGTTGGTGGAGATGGCAACCAAAATATCGCCATGCTGGACTTTCGGCAGGTCTTTGGCGCTGAAAACTAGCTTGGCTTTACCCCTGGCCTTACCCAAAAAAGCAGCTTGGCCCTTAAGGGTGTCGGATGCCTCAATTTTTTCTTCAATCACCAACTTTTTTTGTATTTGCTTTGCCGCGGGCTTAGCCAGGAAGGTGCGGCTTTTAGGAGTAATATATTCAAACAAATACCGAAGCCGTCTTTGGATTTTTTTAGTGTCAATTTTTTTGCCCGTAGCAAGCCCCAGAATTTCTTCCCGGGTCGCAAACTGGAAAATTTTGGGCCCTAACTTAAGCCTCTTGCCCATCTCGGCAAAAAGGGTATCGCAGGTGAATGAAAAATAATGCCTCACGCCTACACGGTAGATTTTAAGGTAGGTAAAGTTCCGGGCAGCGGCAAACAACAGCTTCTCTTTTTTATTTAGGCCAAGCAGGATTTGCGTCTTTTTCCGTTTGGTCTCAATTTTTTTAAGAAAGGCCTCGTGTTCGCGTAATTGGGTTTTTGGCGCTGTCTTTTGCCCGTAGATTTTTTTAAGCCTGCCGGAAAAGTCCTCAAAGGTGCTCAAGGGGCCTTGGTAACCGTAGTTCAGCCAGGCATATTTTTTTGAGTGCTTAAGCAGCCCGAGCGAGCCGTGTGCCTCCCGGAATTTTTTGTATTTTGCCGCAATGAGCAATAATTCTTTTTGTTCTTGCCAAAACAACGTTTTGTTTTCAGGGGTAATAAGCGCGTTTAAGGTGTCTTGTATTTTTTCCGGGCGCACGTCGTGGAATCTTAAGATAGCCAACAGCTTGTTGGTCAGCAGGTTGTGGTCGTAGTCACTTAAAACCGGAATGCTGCCCAGCGCGTTTAATTCAAGATACAGCGGCCAAAGCTGCTTGAGGTACTGTGCTGCTTGCTTCAGGCCGATTGTTTTTAAGTCAGTTTTTTCCACTTCCCGGCAGATGCGGTTGATTTTTTTGCCGTATATTTTATGCTGATTTTCCAATTTTTTCAGCGACAAGCTGCCGTCTTGGAGCTTTCTTAAACAGGCGGCGCCGAGCGCGTTCCAGTTTACAATGTCAAAGCCGTAGCGGCCACTGTTGTCTTGGATTTCTTGAAATCCATAGGTAAAACCCAGGCCTAGGTAGTTTTTTACGGTGGGCAAATGCATGAAACCGTCGGCAATGGCCGCCCAGCCATGGTAGTTGACGTTGGTTTCTTCTATTAGGATTTTAACCGAGCGAGGTTTCATAAAGAGGTAGGAAAGCTTGGAAGTTACATATATTCTAGCTGCTTCATAGTTTCAAGCGTTTTCGGGAAGAATTGTTGGCCGTCTTTTTGGATTATTTGGTTAATCCCAGCACAGAGTTCGGAAGAGGTCATTTTGAAAGTCGGGTAGACATCCAGAATATAGAATTTAGGTGCAAGGTTATTTGCCGTGTGGCCGTAACGGAATTCCTCTTTGCCAAAAATATCAGGCACAAACTTGGGCCCTTTCGGCTGGTCAATAAACATTTGGACCACAGCAGCAAGCATTTCGTCCATCTTTTCCAATTTTTCTTTGGAATTGTCAGTCGTTTCCGGCATAACTTCTTCCGTGATTAGATAACCCGTAGTCTTGTTTTCATTCGTATGCCCAAAAACCAACTGAGTCTTAGGCAGGAAGCCTTCTAAATGCTTCTGGAGCAAGCTTAAGGCGGATTGGTAGTGTTCGCGGAATTGTTCTTCTGAGTAATTACCCAGCACATGTTCGGCGTCAAAATCGTCCCAGATGGTAAACTCCTCCCGTATTTTTAGTTTTTTTACCAATTTATGGGGGTCCTGCAGGGAACGAAAAACTTCGGCGTGTTCGCCTTCGCCGACTTTTTCGCCCAAAAGAAAGGGCATGTCTCCCGTTAAGGTCTCGTATCTCGGTCTTGTTCTGTTCATGAAGTGCTAACTTATTTTTTTAACAATGCCTTTATTGGCATCTAGTATTACTAAGTCGCCATCTTTCAAAAATTTGCTGGCGATTTTTAAACCCACTACGCAAGGGATTTTCAGTTCGCGCGAAACTATGGCTGCATGGCAGGTAAGCCCGCCTTCGTCGGTCACGATGCCCGCGGCTTGGCGGATGGCAGGCATGAGGTTGGGGTTTGTGGTTTGGGCGACCAAAATGTCGCCGCGGCGCATTTTTCCCATCTCCTTGGGCGAGTTTATGACTTTCACCTTGCCTTTAGTCATTCCCGGGTACGCCACTGTGCCTGCGGCCTCCGACACATTAAGGTTAAGTTTTTCTTGCTTGGCGTGGGTTTTTAGGTAGTCGGCAGCCCGTTTGCCGCTTAGACAGGTGGTAGTTTGCGTGTGCTCCAAATAGACAAGTTTGGCTCGCCGGTTTAAAAGATTGATATCAATCTTTTTTTTCAATAAAGCTCGTTCCACTTCTTTACCTAACATTAGGCGGACCTGCGCCAGGCTCAAATTTAGCCGTCTGCCAATGGCTTTAAGCACATTTTCTATGTGGTAGTAAGAACAGCTTTGTAATTCCCGGCGCAGGGCTTTGTAAAACACCCCATCGCGCGCAAGTAGGATAACCTGCCGCTCGTAAGAGGTAAGGCTTAAGGTTTTAAGCAGCTGTTTTTGTCGTTTTTCCACTGATTTTTTTTCAGCTGACTGAAGGGCCGTTTCCCTCTTGGGGTTAACCCGTCTTTCTGCCAAATCCTTCAACAGGTCGGCAAAATATTCCTCTGTGGCGGCTGGCCCTTGGTAAACATAATAAACCCAACAAAATTTTTGCACATGCTTTTGGAACAGCCGGTAAAGTGCTTTATATTTTGTTTGAAGCAGGAAAATAAACTCCCCGGCCGCTAGGCGAAGCAGCTGTTTTTCCAGTTGCCGTATCTTTCTCATGCGGCCATAAATTTTTAGAAGTTCCAGTTCCTGCCGCTTTATGTTCGTTTCCCTGAGGGGTGTGGTCAGTAGGTTAAAATACCTGTCTTTCTCCCGTTTTTTTAGTATGGCGTGGAGCTCGTCGCTTAGAAAAGTCGTCTCCTGGTAATCTAGTAGCGGCAGCATAAGGCCATAGCTATATGCTCGGGTGTTTAAGGAAACGAATTTTTGGTAAAGGGCGTTTAGTTTCGTGTCATTGGCTGTCAGGGCTTGTTTTGCTGCCTGTTTTGCAAAAGCTATCTGCTGTTTTCCCAAGCTTTCCATTTGTCGGTATATACCGCGGAGGAATTTGGGGTCGGCCTGGATTCTGTTTACCAGGGCAACATGTCCTCGTTTCCAGTTTTCGGGCTTGAAATACCAGACAATTGCCTCGTCTTCAATCTTGAGGGCAATGTGAACAGGGGAGCCCAGCCATTTTTTAGTACCTTCAAGTAGGCCTTCCGGCAGCATGTAGGTGGGAAAGAGAGAGACCACATATTCATTTGCAAATTGGGACCACTTTTCTCTCATTGTTTTTTAACAAGGCCTTTGTCCGCGTTGACTTCAATAAGTTCGCCGTCTTTAAAGTTTTTCATGGCATTGGCCAGGGCGACCACGCAAGGAATGCCAAATTCCCTGGAGACCACAGCCGCGTGGCAGGTGAGTCCGCCGACTTCGGTGACTATGGCAGCCGCGCGCTTCATAGCCGGCAAATAGTCGGTGGTCGTGGCGTAGGTGAAAAGAATATCGCCGTCTTTGACTTTGTGATTGAATTCGGGAGAGGGTACGATGCGCGCTTTGCCAATTGCTTTTCCAGGGCTGGCACAAACGCCTTTTGTTTCATCGCCTCCCTGCACGGGCTTAACATAACTTTCCACGTATTTAAAAAGCTTCTCCGCTTCTGTTGGCGTAAAATTTATTCTTTTTAGCATTTTTTTGTCGTAACCACAGCCGCCGTAGTTGCCTTTTTTTGCCAAGATTGATTCGGCTGTTGCCTTGCCCAGCAAGGCGTCAGACAGTTCTTCTTCGGTAAAATCCCGAAGTTGTTTTACCGAGATAAAGAGCCGCTTGGCGATTTCCTGGTATAAAGGCATAAGGAAATAGCCGCCGTAGCTGACAAAATATTCCGCCTCATTCCGGGTGTCTATCGCCAGTCCGAAGTCTGTAAAAAGCTGAAAATCTTTGGCGTTTAAAGGGTGTTCTTTTAAAATTTTTGCGATTTTTTCGTTTCGGTTTTTCCGGTAATTTTTCAAATCTAAAAACTCTTTTTTAAGCATTGCCAGGCTTGTGTTCGCTAGGCCGCTTAGTTCCTGTATGTAATGTTCTGCTTGCCAGGGTTGTCCGTAGCAGAAAACCGGCAGCCACCCGAATTTTTTTGCCAAAGTCTTGCCGGCTCTGGCCAGGCTTTGCCGTTTTTCTCTGATTTTAATCGCCTGCTCCAGAACAGACATCTTTTCTTTTAAAGTTGTGGAAATATTTTCCGGCATCGTCAAAGTAAAGAGTGTGTTGTGGTAATCCGGGGAATCTTTTTTTAGTTTAAGCTTTTCTACCAGAACGCTTTCAAGTTGGGGCATAAAGCCCTCTTCGGCCAGCCAGCCGAACTGGTCAAAGATAGCCAAATGGTGAATCCAGTGACGCACCCGAAAAAATGATTTATTTAACTGTCCATTGTTTTGTCTTGTGGGGTTCTGGTAGGTTTTTGCAACCGATTTTTTTGCCTTTTCGACCAGGGTGTAGAATGTTTTTAATTTTTTCTCTAAGGCTTTGTAATTTTTTCTCTTGATATTTTTTATTTGTTTGTGAAGCAAGGCAAAATATTCTTCGGGCACATAGTTGTGAGAGTATCCGGTTGTCCCGTCGTATAGGATTAATATTCCTTTCTGTATCCCGAACAGCTTTTTAAAGAAGCGGTTGATTTCCTGTCCATACCACGTTTCCATATCAAGAAGAGTTGTGGCCCATTGGCCCATCTTTATTACTTTGGTTTTAAAGTAGTGATGCCTCATAGTTTTTTTATCAGGCCTTTGGTTGCATCAATTTCCACCATATCGCCATCTTTTAGAATTTGCAGGGCGTGCTTACAGCCTACAACGCAGGGCGTTTGGAGTTCGCGGGCCACAATGGCCGCATGGCAGGTAATACCGCCGTCCTCAGTGATAATAGCCGAGGCCTTTTTCATAGCCGGGACTAAAGAGGGGAAGGTGGTGTGGGAAAGCATAATGTCGCCTGGGTTCATTTTACCAATCTCTTCGGGCACGTTGATAATCCGGATAGTTCCTTTAGCCGCGCCCGGGCAGGCGCAAGTGCCGGTAAGATCGTTGGTTTGAACTACTTTAATTTTTTCAAATTTTTGTTTTTTTAGGAAGGTTTTGGCTTTTTGGCCCGTAAAAACCGTAACGCCCTTTTCCGTCCAACCTTTTTTGAGGGCTTTATAATTTTTTGGCGTTTGGCCGTAAATAACCGAAAACCTTTGCCGTTCGTTTACAACGCCTGCAAAGTCTTTCCCCGCAAGGGCCTTGGGCAGTTCGGAAGGCAAGAGGTATTTAGTCTGGAGTGTGGAAAGCCCGCTGCGTTTTCCTATTTCCTTAAGCAGCATGTCCATAGTGTAAAAGCCATGGAAAAAGGTTTCTTTTCTAAAGCCCTTGAGCCAGACAATGTCCGCGGCAATTTTAAACCAGTGTTTTTCCAAGGCGCTAAGTTTCAGGCGCCCGACTAATTCTTTTTTTTGTTCCTGCACGGCTTTGGCCCTGCTTTCCAACTCTTCCATCCTCTTTTTTGGGTCAAAATCTTCTTGTAAGAGCCCCCGCCAGGTTTCCAAATAGTAATCCAAGCCATAAGCCGGGCCTATGTAGGTATAGGGGAGCCAGCAAAAATCGTAATGGTGTTTTTCAATGATTTTTATCCAAGGCTTGGGCAGCTGCCGTAGGTTTTTTACCATTTGTCCGTCGGTCTGGCTTTGCAACCAAAGCTTCAGCGAGAGGGTTTCGTTCATCCAGGAGAGGATTTTAAGGGAGGCTTTTTCTTCTTTGGCAGTAAAAGATTCATCCCTCGGCGTGGAAAGCACGCTAAAAGCCAGCGCAGGCTCAATAGCCAGTCCCAGTTTTTTTATCCTGTCTTGCAAAAAGGCGGTTAAATGCTTGCTGAAATCCTCGCCGTCGGAATCCAAAAACCAGGTCGTGGGCAAGCTCCAGCAATGGCTTAAAAATTGGAGGTTAAAAAGTTTTTTTTGCCAGGCGAGAAGCTGCTTGTCAGTAAGTTTGGCAAACGGAAGTCGCCTCATTTTTAAGGCCAGCTTGTAATAATCCCAGTTGAGTTTAATGGCTTCTTGGTGTACGGCATCAGCCCTTTTTGGGTTTTCTAAAATCGTTTTCATGGTCAATTCTACTATTTCCCGAAGTTCGTGTTTTAGAAAGTAGGTGCCGGTGTTATCCAGGTTTTCAACCACCCAAATGAACCTGCTTATTGAATTTTTTCCATTGGTCAGAAAATTCAAACCCCCAAAGCCGGGCGCGGTTTCAACAGGCAGGCAAAAATCCACCCTTCGGATATCAAAGTTTTTCCGCCATAGATTTTGAACTTTTTTAGACATAAATTAATTTAGCTTTTTGACTATTCCCTGGTTGGCGTCCACTTCCACCAGGTCCCCGTCTTTTAAGACTTTGGTGGCTATTTTGGTAGCAACAATACACGGAATACCGAGTTCCCTGGCGATAATGGCCGCATGGGCCGTAACACTACCTTCATCGGTTACCAGAGCCTTGGCTTTCCTGATGGCGGTAATAAAATCTTGCCTAGTCATGGTTGTCACCATAACATCGCCCGGTTTAACTTTATTTAAGTCCTTGTTGGTATAGAGGATTTTCACGGTCCCTTTGGTATAGCCAGCAGAACCAATTATCCCTTTAATAATACTGCCGGTTTTATTTTTTGCCCAGCTTAATTCTTTTCTGGCTTTGCCGATGGCGGTTTTGCCGGAAAAAATGTTTGATTTGGCTTTTTTTTGAAAAAGCAGGAAGCTTTTTTCCCTTTTAAGAGCTTCCTTAGGGTCAAAAGCCTTACAGTGCTTGAGGTGGCTAATTATTTCCTCGTCTGTCAAAAGTGTGGTTTGGTAGAGGCTTAGTTTTAGCCTGCGCCCGATTTCGGTATACAGCTTTTTTAGCTCCATATTTAACTGCTGCCTGATCTTATCGCGATAGTCCCTCAAGGCCACGTTGTCTTTTAGGAATAAAAGCAGGAGTTTAAATTTTTTTGAAGGTCTCAGAGTTTTTAAAGCCGTTTGGAAGCTTTTTTGCCTGTTGCGGAAGGTTTTTCGGATTTTTTCCAATTCCAGCCCGGGATTTTTTAAAGCCTTAACTTCTTCTAGAAAATGTTGCTCGTGGTAAGGTTCGTGGTCAATGTCATAAACCGGAATGTGGCAATACTCCTTGGTGTGCCGTGCAACTGCCTTGCGGAATGCGCTAGGCCCCAGTTTATTTTTCTCCAGGCTTAAGCGCAGGGCGGCTTTTCTTTCCTGCATCACGTCGTTAGGCTGCAAGGGCGAAGAGAGTGATAACAGGTACGCGGTTTTTTGTTTGGAGGTTAAGGGGTAAGCGTCTAGTTGGTTTTTTACCACTTCGGCTAATGGCTCGCCAATGTTGAAGACCGTCCACATATCAACGTAAAACTGCGCTTGGCGGGGGAGGACGAAGTTTTGATAAAGTTTTAATAACTCTTCATTGCCAAGGTTTTTGAGGTCTTTTTTAAAGCGTGTTTTGGTGTCCTTTAAAATTTTTTCCAAATTAGCGCGGGCCTCAGAGTGAAAGGTTCTTAGGAATTTTTGATTTTGCAGCAGTTTATAAAGCCCGGCAACGTATAGATGATGCTGTCTTGAGTCTACGTAGTATTCGGTCTTTTTCCCGTCATAAAATACCAGGGTGCTCGGAACCTGCAGGCCGTATTTTTTTCGCATGGCCTCACCCCAGCCAAAATTCCAGGCCTGGGCAACTTGCACCGCTAATCTTCTGGTGACGTATTTTAACCACATAGCTGTTTAATTATTGCAACTTTCTGACTATCCCCTGGTTGGCGTCCACCTCCACCAGATCCCCGTCTTTAAGGGCTTTGGTGGCGATTTTGGTGCCAATTACGCAGGGCACGCCCAGTTCGCGCGAGACAATGGCCGCGTGCGAAGTAATGCCGCCTTGTTCGGTAACAATGGCCGCGGCTTTTTTCATAGCCGGAACAATATCCGGATCCGTGGCAATGGAAACTAAAATATCGCCCTTTTCAAATTTGGCCATATCCTCGGCGCGGATGACAATCTTCACCCGGCCTTTGCCGTAACCCGGACAGCCGGTTTGGCCGTAAAGCTGGGTGACGTTGTGGTCAACTTTCCTTTCCGTCTGTTTGGCTAGCCTTTCCGCTTCTTTGCCCGTGTAAATTTTTTCAAAGTTTTTTTCCGTAAAGTACACGCAAAACTTGGTGCGTTCGTGCAAGTTTTTTGGGGCTTTGCCAGTTTTCATCAAGGTATTCACTTCGGAGGGGAGCATGAACCGGATTTGCATAAGCGACAGACCATGCCGTCGCGCGATTTCTTTCAGCACAAACTCCATTTTGTATAAAAGGAAAATTTGTCCGTAGCGCCGGTAAATCTTGGTAATCATGAATCCGCCCCACTGGTCCAAAATGGTTTTCCAGGCGCCCTTAATGCCCAGTTTTTTTATGAGCGTTTCCCTTTTGGCAACTTCTTTTTTAAATTTCTTTTTAATGTCTTGCAGTTGTTTTGCGGGTGAGTCTTCGTCTAAAATCCTTTTTATCTCGGCTTCGTAATAGGCATAATTATAAACGCCCTGAGTGCCTAAGAAGAGGTATTTGGTCCAAAAGTATTTTTTGTAGTGCGTATTAAGCAGCCTTTCTGCCGCCGGGGTAAGTTTTTTATTATTTTTTTCAGCCAGGCTCGCAATTTTAAGCAGTTCTTCCTGTTCGGCTTGGATGGGGGATTTTTGTTCGGGACTGGTTAAGGTAACCAGGTCGGGATTAATTTGTCCTTCTTTGACACCCAGTCCGCGCAAGTATTCTTTGAGCCGATTGGTCAGGTTGTTATGGAACATATCTCCGGCTACCGGGATCCAGCCCCACTCGTAGCGGCCAATGTGCACTTGGGTATGCTCGTTATAGAGCGCGAGCAAGTGCTTGTCCGAAAGGCTGCTT
>JAMDEL010000058.1:3033-4468 GCA_023487095.1 Patescibacteria group bacterium | reverse complement strand
AAAGACATGGTTAAAGGCTGCGAAAATTGTATTTATTATAATCCGGTTTTAGGTAATGTTTTGCTTGTTGAAGCCGGTGGGTTGGGAAGCATACTGAGGACATCTGTCGTTTCTAAAGAAATAAAAAATAAACACCCTAATTTTCGAATCCAATGGTTAACGCATGAGGGGGGGCTGAACTTTTACAGCATATACCAAGTGTGGACAGGGCTTTAATTGCAACTCCAGAAACTCTCTATGTTCTGGAAGCTCAAAGGTTTGATACCGTTATTAATTTTGAATCTTTACCCGTTTATCTGGCGCTTACTACTAAATTAAAAGCTGAAAAAAAATACGGGTTTACTATGTCTGATATTGGCAGTCTTGATTTAGCAGACAATACTTCAGCCAACTTATTAAAATGGCAGACAGATGATTATTATAGACGGAGATTAAATACTAAATCCGTACAACGTTTATTGTTAGAGGCTTGCGGTTATGAGTGGAGCGACCAAAGTTATGACTTAATCACAAGACCGAATAATGACGAAAAAATAAATGATTTGATAAGGAAACATATTATTAATTTTTCAGAAAAAACAAGATTTGTCGGTCTTAATATCGGAAGCTCATTAAAACATAACGCGAAGCGATGGGAACCAAAAAAATATTATGAACTAGCCCAAAAAATTTATAACGCTGATTCGACAAATAACGTAGAATTTTTAATTTTGGCTGGCCCTGAAGAGGCAGACGCATACGAAGAAATCAAAAAAATACATACTGAGTTAGGTTTAAAGACGCTTCATTTATTAGGCAAAGAACAATCAGTTAGTGAATTTTTGTCTCTAATTAAGCGATGTGATATTGTTGTCTCTGCTGACACATTTGGAATGCATGCCGCAATAGGTTTAAATAAAAGGGTGATTAGCCTTCATGGACCGCAACCTCAACAAGAAATATTATTATCTAATGATAGTGGGACTAAGATCCATTTAAATTTAGAGTGTTCTCCTTGTTTTGCCGGGCTAAATACAGATTGTCAAAATAAAGTCCAGTCTAAATGTATGGTCAATATTCAAGTAGGACAAGTTGCGGAAGTTCTGTCAAAAGAACTTTATCTGTTAAATAAATAGCTATTCTTTACTCCCTTTAGTTAGACACCACCAGCAAGCTGGTGGCTTAATGAGGGTGACTGCCCCAAGGGCAGTTTAAACACTCACTGGTTTAATTGTTAAAATTTGCCTATTTGTTTATCGCTGTTTTCCTGGGCTCTAATGTATTTGAGGATGGAGGGGAGGTCAAAACCGACTGTCGACACCGCGTAGCCCCTGGCCCAGAAGTTCTCACCGTTGAAGTTTCTGTCTTTACCGGACATCCTGGCAATGGCGATGGCTGACTTGCCTTTCAGAAACCCGATGATTGAGGCTACGGCGTGCTTTGGCGGGATGGCGAT
>JAMDEL010000058.1:0-3023 GCA_023487095.1 Patescibacteria group bacterium | reverse complement strand
GGCACCGCCAGAATCTTGTTATCTTTTTTGCCCCTATCCATAACTTCCAGCATTCCAACCGCGCGGCACGCAACCACGGTGCCGGTGGAAATCGGGTAAGTGCTAATAACAAAAACATCCAGTAAATTATTGTCTTGCGCCCAGGTTTTTGGCACATGGCCGTAATTAAGAGGATACTTTAAATCGCCATACAACACCCCGCTTAAGTGTATGGCTTCCATTTCCGGATCATATTCATATTTTTTTTGGCCGCCGGTAGGAACTTCTATAACAGCATTAAATATACTGGCGTTGCCAAAAGGCACTTTTTTAAATGGCATACTTTTTTACTCCGATACATGGACTTTGAATAACGAAACCCCTCAATCCTTAACAGTCTGATATACTTTTCTTGGGGGGAGTTTCCTTGCCGAAAGCAAGAAAACCTGCCCCAATAAAAGAATAAAAATACAAATACCGTGAACGAAAATAAAGTTGTTGTACAACTTAAAGCACTTGTATCTTTGTTCCTTCCATATTGTAATTTAAAAGAGTACATTAAGACAACTGGTCGAAAATTAGCCTTACCAATTATTGAAATTCTATCCTTAAGTTTGTTCTGGCACTTGCAGGGTATAGTAACCAAAAAGTCTGTCTACGACCTGTTGTACTTAAAAAGTTTTTGTAGCTACAACCGCTTTGTAGCCAACATTAATCGCCTGGCCCCCATAGCCTTACAGATTGTCGTATTAATAATCAGCCGTAACAGAAAGTTCGCCCACCTGATTAAATTTACCGACGCCACGGATATTCCCGTCTGCCTGCTTAAGAACGTCGACCACCACAAGACCATGAAGGGACTGGCCAGTATGAGCAAAAGCAGCAAGGGCTGGTATTACGGAATGAAACTGCACTTAACAGCTGATTTTAAAGGGAAAATACTGGCAATCAGAATCACATCAGCAGACGGCTCAGACAGGCAAACAGCCAAAGACATGAACAAAAACCTGTGGGGAGTAATTATTCTGGACAGCGGCTATGTTTCCACTGACCTGCAAAACGAAATGAATGTGGAAGGCAAAAGGTGGTGGGTAGTTAAGCCGTACAAGACGATGAAGAAGCTGGCGACTATGTTGGAGAACCTCCTGTATGATACGCGGATGATGATTGAACCGAATTTCAGGAACTTAAAATTATTCCTTGGCTTGGTGTCTTCCATGCCCAGAAGTGTCGGCGGCTACTTGGCTAATTATGTTTACGCCATACTGGCTTTAGCTTTCAAACCGTTACTGGAACAGCCGTTGTCAGCCCTCAATTAAACAAAACTCTTTTTTACTCTTTTTACAATCTGTTAGGGCACAAATGAATGCCAATCGCTAACCAACAATTACTTCTGGCCATCAGAGGCGGTTTTGGCATTGGCCGGGGTTTATCGGGGAAACGATGACGGGTTTCGTTATTCAAAGACATGGAAGTATCGGAGCGCTGATTAAATATAAACTACGCAAAAATAAAAATCCGTCGGCAATAGTCGGTGGATTAATTTAATTCTTAAGCTATTTTAGCACAAAAAACTCAAAACGTAAAGGCTTTAAGCGATTTTTGATTTCTCGATTTCCTTTTCCGCCAAATCCTTGCCCGCTATCCCCTTTATTTCCAAAACTTTTTTCTTTTGTCTGGCAATTTCAGCAAAAAAATCTTGCCATTCTTTAACCCACTCCTTGGGCACCTGAAATACATTGGAAAATTTTTGATGGTATCCGTCATCTACCGGTACAGCCACAATTTTATTATCCACCTCGCCTCTGTCCAGCATTTCCAGCATCCCAATTGCAACGCATTCCACCCTGTCCCCGGTCTTTAATGGTTTTGCCGAAAGCACCATAACATCCAAAGTGTCTCCATCACCGCCAAGCGTGCCTGGGATAAATCCATAGTTATATGGAAAAACTACGCCTTCCCCAAAGGTAAAATCCAAGTCAAATTGCTCGGTTTGCTCATTAAATTCGTATTTTAAATTACTCCCTTCCACGCATTCAATTATGACTTCAAATGTTTCTAAATTTTTGCTCATTTTTGTCAATTTTTTAAATTTTGTCATTTACCCAATCACTCCCCCTCCCACGCACTCTTTGCCTTTATATAATACCAAACTTTGCCCCGAGGCGACAGCTTTTTGGGGCTTATTAAAAATTACTTGGTAGAGATCTTTTTTGATGCGGGTGATGGTAAGCGGCACTAGCTCTCCTTGATGCCGATAGCGGCCAGTTAATTGAAACTTGAAACTTGAAACTTGAAACACTTTTTTCTTTTTGCTCCATGCTTCATGTTTCATGCTCCATGGACTACTAATCCAATTCACAGAATGAAGTTGCGCTTCTTTCACAAAAAGCCTTTTGTCTTCAGAATTATTAGTTACATAAAGCTTGTTGCCTTTTAGGTCCTTTTTATACACAAAAAATGGGCCAAAACCCCCTATTTTAAGCCCCTGGCGCTGTCCAATAGTATAGTTTTGCAAACCTTCGTGCTGGCCTAAAATTTCGCCATTTAAGCCTACTATAGGACCCCTTTTTGGCTTTAGTTTTTGCCCCAGAAACTCTTTTAGCCTAACCTTGCCTACAAAGCACAGCCCCATGCTTTCTTTTCTGTCCGCGTTGGGCAGATTGATTTTTCGCGCCAGCGACCTTACTTGAGCTTTCTTCATCCCGCCTATTGGAAATAAAAGATGAGGCAACTGCTCCGGCTTGATGTTGTAAATAAAATAAGTCTGGTCTTTAAATTCATCTGCGCTTCGCTCTAGGGTATAGGGTTTAGGGTTTAGGGTTAAGTCTTGTGATTTTCTGCCCCCACTATACCCTTTACCCTTTACCCTATACCCTACCCTTGCATAGTGCCCCGTGGCCAAATAATCAAACCTGTGATGCATTGCCCAATTATACAAAAGTTTGAATTTGATTTCCTTGTTGCACATTACGTCCGGATTCGGCGTGCGGCCTTTTTTATATTCGTCAAAAAAATATTTCATTACTGTTTTTTGGTACTGT
>JAMDEL010000025.1 GCA_023487095.1 Patescibacteria group bacterium | reverse complement strand
GCGGGGGTAATTATTATTATTGCGCTGGGTGCGGGGGCACAGAGCCTGGTCTTGGGCCAAGTGACCAAATTGGGCACCAATCTCCTCAGCGTACAACCTGGCAAAAGCAATGAAAAAGGGCCGCCCTCCCAGATTTTTGGCATAGTGGTCACCACTTTGACTGTGGATGATGCGCAGGCGCTTCGCGATACCGGCCGTGTGCCCCACGCGACTGCCGTAATGTCCGCGGTTCGCGGTTCTGCCACGGTGGTTTGGGAAAACAAGAATATGGATACGACTTTTATGGGCACAGAGCACACCTACCCCCAGGTGGTCAGCATTACCATGAGAGAAGGCCGGTTTTTTGACCAGCGCGAAAGCGAAGGCAATGCCAATGTCGTGGTCCTAGGTTCAACCGTGGCTGACGAGTTGTTTGGCGAGTCAGGCGTGGACCCGGTTGGCCAGGTAATTAAGGCAAAGAGTGCTTCGGCGAGCGATACGGGCGGCGTGCCTTTAAGGGTTATAGGGGTGGTTTCGCCCCGGGGCAGTGCTTTTTTCCAAAACCAGGATGACCAGATTTTTATGCCTCTGGCCATTGGCCAGAAACAGCTTTTGGGCATCCACTATCTGCAGGCCATAAACATCAAAGTGGATTCGTCTCAGGACGTGGATGCAACCATTGGCGACGTTAAACAGGTACTGAACGAGCGCCACAGGATTAAAAAAGACGTGGAAGAGGATTTCACAGTCCGTAATATTGCCGATGCGGTCAGTATCCTTAGTACAATTACCGATGCCTTAAGGCTGTTTTTGACGGCTATGGCCGCGATTGCTTTGGTGGTCGGGGGAATTGGCATCCTGAATATTATGATGGTAACCGTGGCGGAGCGTACCCGTGAGATTGGCTTGCGCAAAGCTGTGGGCGCGAGCAATGCGGCGGTCAGAAACCAGTTTTTATTTGAAGCCGGCACACTGACGCTCTTGGGCGGGGTGATTGGCATAATTGTTGGGGTTGTGGTTGCCTTTTTGGTGTCTTTGCTCATGAAAAAACTTGGTTACGACTGGGCTTTTGTAATTTCCATAACCTCGGTCGTGCTGGCCGTGGGCGTGTCCATTTTAACCGGCGTAGTTTTCGGTTTATATCCGGCTTTCAAGGCGGCGAAGTTAAATCCGATTGACGCATTAAGGTACGAATAATATGTACTCAGCTTTTAGGCAATCCGTCAAAGCTTTATTTTCCAATCCGGCCCGGACAGGACTGACGACTTTGGGTATTATCATCGGGATTTCAACCGTAATTCTGGTGCTTTCCGCGGGCGAAGGTTTCAGAAGCCTGATTAATGCCCAACTGGAAGCTTATGGCACGAATACGCTTTTCGTGGAGACACGGGTGCCACCAACAACCAAGAACCGGGGAGGGGGCGCGGCTAGCGCAGACACTAGCCGGGCGAATTCCCCTGTGGCCATCACTTCATTCAAGAACCGGGACTTGGAAGACATTAAGCGCCTGCCGAACGTCATTAACGATTACGGGGTGGTGGTCGGACAAAAAGTTGTCAGTTATAAAAACGTGGACAAGAGCGTGATGTTCTACGGGGCTTCACCGGAACGTTTTGATATTGACAAAGGCACTTTAAAATCGGGACGGTTTTATTCGGCTGCGGAAAATACGGGAGCTGACCAAGTGGTGGTTTTAGGCAGTAGCCTGGCGGAGGATTTGTTTTTGCAGGAAGACCCGGTGGGCAAGCTGGTCAGGGTGGGGGATTTAAATTTTGAAGTTATCGGCGTGTATAACTCCCGTGGCGGTTTGGGCGGGGATGAGGACAGTACTTTGTATATGCCCCTATACACCGCGCAAAAAAAACTTTTGGGCATAGACTATTTGCTTTTTGCGGTGGTCCAGGTCAAGGACACTAAACTCAGCGATGCTACCGCAGAAGATATCAAGCTGGTCATGAGGCATAACCACGACATTAAGGATCCTGATAAGGATGATTTTTTGGTGCAGACCCAGGCCGACGCTTTAAACACGTTCAATACGATTTTTAACGGGATTACGATTTTGCTTATTGCCATTGCAGCCATATCCCTCATCGTCGGCGGGGTGGGTATTATGAACATCATGTACGTGGTGGTTACGGAGCGCACCTCTGAGATTGGCCTGAAGAAAGCCTTGGGTGCAAAAGGTTCCGATATATTGACCGAGTTTCTGATTGAAGCAGTTTTGGTTACGATTATAGGCGGCATTTTTGGGATTTTGCTCGGGGCCTTTTTGGGCTGGGTGGTTTCTGTGGTTGCCGCCGCCAGCGGTTTGGAATGGAAGTTTGCAGTACCATTGTATGCCATAGCTTTGGGCTTCGGCGTGTCTGCGGTCATTGGTATAGTCTTCGGGGTTTTGCCGGCCAGAAGCGCTTCCAAATTGGACCCGATAGAAGCTTTGAGGTATGAGTAATGTTTGTCTCAAGCAGCCCAGCCAAGAGCGGGCTGCTTTTTTTGTCCCCCGGCATTTGGTATACTTAGAAAAACACTAAGAGTAGGCTGAAATAAAAATGAAAAAAATTGTCATAGTCGGCGCGGGTTTTGCCGGTTTAAGCGCGGCTTTGCGTCTGGAAAAAAAATTCCGCAAGAATCAGGGGGTTTCCATTACTTTGGTAAGCAAGGAGGATTATCATCTTTTTGTTCCCAATCTTTTTGAAGTTGCAACGGCAGAGGAGGAATTTACCAGTGTCAGCCAAATAAAAAAGGCCGTTGCTTTGCCTGTACGAGAGATTCTCCATAACCGGTCAATAAATTTTATCCAAGGCATCTTAACCGGCCTGGATGAGAATAAAAAACAAATCAAGGTCGGCATTAGAGCCGTAGATTACGATTATCTGGTTTTGGCCCTGGGCAATGAGCCGGATTTTTCTTCGGTACCGGGCGCTTCCCAGTACGCTTACGGTTTTCATAATTTGCCCAGTGCCCTCCGTCTCAGGAACGCACTGGAGTTTGCCGTTGAGTCCAAGCGTCAGGATATAAAAAAACAAACCTTGCGCTTTGTCATTGCCGGCGGAGGCTTTGCGGCTGTCAAACTGGCCGGAGAACTCCAATCATTTTTAAACATTCTGGCGTGGAAATATTCGTACCCGAAAGACAGGCTGGAAACGGTGCTTGTTGAAGGTGCGAGACGGCTTATGGGGGATGCGGAAGAAAAAATCAGCCGTGCGGCTTATGAGCGCTTGCAGGCCTTGGGGGTACGGATGCAGTTTCACCACCATTTGAGCAAGCTCGGACAGCATTTCGCGGAATTTTTAAATGGGGAAAAGATCCAGTATGAAATTTTAATCTGGGCGCTGAAGTCCAAGTCCGCAGGTTTGCCGGGAAGGGTGGGTCTTGAGGCTGATGGCAGCGGAGGTGTTGCAGTGGATGAAAATTTTATGGTCAGAGGCGCAAGGGGGATTTTTGCCTTGGGCAGTTTGGTCCACGTTAAGGGTCCGGACGGCCGGGATGTACCGCAAACTTATTTTGCCGCGAAACACCAAGGAGAGTATGTGGCAGGCGTGATATTTGATCTGATCCGAAACCGAAAGCCGGAGCCCTATGTAATAAAAACGGAACCTTTTAGCTTGCGGGTGGGAGGCAAGTGGGCAATCTTTCGGCGAAAAAACATTTTTTTGCAGGGTTATTTTGCTTACCTGGCGGAACTGCTAGTTCACTTTTTGTATTACCGCTCTTTGGTTGGTTTCAGGAAAGCGTGGAAATACCTGTACGCGGAAGCCGAAACGTTGGGCCGCAACGACTAAAAAACCCCGTAAAGGTTACGGGGTTTTTTTCTTGTAGCTTTTTTTAGGTTTGGGCGGGTTTTCTTTCCAGTACTTTAGGGCTTCCTGCAGTTCAGCCTCGCTTTCCGGTTTTTTATTCATAATAAAATTGCAGTCGGGGAACCGGTTGCAGGCATAAAAAGTTTTGCCGCGCCCGCGGGATTTCCGTTCCACTACGTCGCCCACCAGGCAGTTGGGGCATTTAAAGCCGGTTTTATTCCAAATTTTGGCAATGCCTTTGCACTTGGGGTAATCTACGCAGCCCAGGAAATAGCCGAACCGTCCGCGCTTAACTTCCATTTCCTTGCCGCAAATCGGGCACTTTTCGCCCTTGGTTTTTTCGGACAGCTCCTTAATCTTTGCCGCCTCTTCGGGCAAGGGCTGGGTGGTTTTGCACTCGGGGTCGGAGCAGGCGAGGAACTTGCCCATGCGTCCGAATTTAATAACCATCATCTTGCCGCAGGTGGGGCAGGGGATTTCCGTGGTTTCCACTTGTTTTTCCACGCTAGCCTCTTTTTCGGTCAGGTGCTGTTTGAATGGGCCGTAAAATTCTTTGCAGACTTCCGCCCATTTGATTTTGCCCTCGGCAATATCATCCAATTCTTCTTCAATATGGGAGGTAAAGTTAATATCAACGATTTCAGGAAAGTTTTCCACCAGCATGTCGTTGACCAGGGTGCCGATTTCCGTGGGCTGGTATTTTTTTTCAATTTTCTCCACGTAC
>JAMDEL010000046.1 GCA_023487095.1 Patescibacteria group bacterium | reverse complement strand
AATGCTGTAAAAATTACCAAGACAGGGGAGTGCAATTTAAAAATTCCGCAAACCAATTTTAATGCGAAAAACAGCTTTTGAAAAAATTGATTACATTATGCCGCTGATTATCGGCGGGCTTTTAACCTTTGGGTTAATGGTGCTTTACTCCGCCTCCACCGTGCAATCTTTTGCCAATTTTGGCAACACCAGCTATTACATTTTGCACCAGCTGCTATATGGAGCCGGCATTGGCCTGGTGGCCTTGGTAATTTGCTCAAAAATTGATTATCACATTTGGCAAAAATACCTCGGTTTTTTAATTGGCCTTTCCCTGTTGTTGCTGTTAATGGTTAAAATTCCAGGCTTAGGTTTTGAATCGGGAGGCGCAACCCGTTGGCTGCATATAGGCGCCTTTACTTTTCAGCCGGCCGAACTGGCCAAATTGGTTATAATTATATATTTGGCTTCTTGGGTTGAAAAAAAGAAAAACCATCTGCACGATTTTTATTCTGGGGTGTTGCCGTCTCTTATAATTGTCGGCTTGTTTTCCGCGCTGATTTTATGGCAGCCGGACTTAGGCACTATGTTAATTTTGCTGCTTGTGGCGTTTTTTATGCTGTTTACTGCCGGCATCCCCTGGAAATATTTTTTTTACAGCATTATCTCCGGCAGCCTGGCGCTTTATTTGTTAATTAGACTGGAACCTTACCGGGTAAGACGCTTAACCACCTTTTTTAATCCTGCCTTCGACCCAAAAGGAATTAGTTACCAGATTAACCAGGCTTTATTAGCGATTGGTTCGGGCAGTTTGTTTGGTTTTGGCTATGGACTTTCGCGGCAAAAACATTATTATCTTCCAGAGGTAATTAATGATTCAATTTTCGCAGTAATGGCTGAGGAGCTGGGTTTTTTTAGGGTTATAATTGTAATTTTTTTGTTTGTACTTTTCGCGGTAAAAGGCGCGCAAATCGCGAAAAAAGCCCCGGATATGTTTGGTAAAATGGTCGCGATTGGAATTACCTCCTGGATTGTACTGCAGGCGGCGGTAAATATTGGAGCAATGGTTAATATTTTGCCATTAACAGGAATACCTTTGCCGTTTTTTTCTTACGGCAGTACTGCTTTAATAGCCAACTTGGCCGCAGTCGGCATTTTATTAAATATTTCAAAGCATTCCGGAAAAGTTAATTCCATTTAATCTATGCCAGCTGTAAAAAAAATCAAAATTTACACCAGTAACCGCAATTTTTTAACTGCCGACATTGGCGCCGTTAAAAAGGCCCGGAATTTTTTTGAGCAAATTACCTATTTGTTTTTTGCTTTTTTTTATTTAGTCGGCTTAGGGGTTTTAAAAACCGCGAGAGGCATTCTTATGGTCTGTTTTTATACTGGAAGCTGGGTGGTAAATTTTACTATTTCAACATACCGCGGCGCAAGGAATGACATAATCAAAACCAAAACAACTTTTGGGTACAGAACCGAACTTTTATTCAGCCGCCAGTTTCTTCGCTCCTTGGCCATGTTTGCCCTGGTGGCCGCTTTAGGCTGGGGCGCCGTAACTTCCCTAGGGTTAATTGCCAAAGCCATAAATTTAAAAGACCGGATTATTCGCACAGCGCTTATCGGCAACCTTTATTTGGATCAGGCTAAAAATTCCTTGGCAGCTCAGGATTTCAGCGGCGCGGGAAACAAATTTTCGCTGGCTTATAAAACTTTCACTCAAAGCCGGGATGATATGCAGCAAAGCAGTAAGGCTTTACAAGGCCTTTTGAACTTGGTTCCGCAAAAGCAGGACGCCGACCGCCTACTGGAAGCCGCTCGGCTAATTTCTTCGGCAGGCCAGGATTTTATAATTTTAAGCGATCATGCCAGCGGTTTTAAAATTACCGCCCAGGGCCTCCAAAGCAGCCCTAGCACAACCGGGCAGCAGAACCTTAAGGAAATCCAAAACGACATTAATGTCATCCAAAGAAAAATTGAGCTCGCCAATTTTAATATTAATAATGTAAACGAAAACAATTTGCCGCAAGACCGCCGTGGGCAATTTTTAGAATTAAAAAACAAGCTTAACACTGCCGACTTAGCTTTAAAAAATCTGCAAACCATGACCAATTTTGTCGTCACCGCTTTGTCCGGCGAAAAAACATTGCTGGTTTTATTTGAAAATAACAACGAATTAAGGGCCGCCGGCGGTTTTCCCGGCACCTACGGGCTTATTAAGCTAACAGACGGCAGAATTTCGAGTTTGAAAATCAGCAGTATCTACGATTTAGACGGGCAGCTAAAAGAAATTATCCGTCCGCCCGGGCCGCTATCAAATGTAAACGACCGATGGTATTTAAGAGACAGTACTTGGTTTGCGGACTTTCAGCAAAGCGCGCGAAAAGTTATGTCGTTTTACGAAAAAGAGGGAGGTGAAACTCCGGATATGGTGTTGGCATTAACGCCTAATTTGATTGTAGATTGGCTAAAAATTACCGGGCCGGTAAAACTGAACAACCCTCCGCTTACATTAAACGCGGATAATTTTGTGGAAATTATTCAGGCCGCAACCACCGAAAGCCAAAATTTGCCAACCAATGCGCCCAAACAGCCGTTGGCCGACTTATTCCCTCTGCTTTTGCAAAAAATCAGCGCGCTAAGCGAAGCTGATTTTGCCGCTATAATTTTTAGCATTCAGCAAAATTTGAATAACAAACAGGTTGCGCTTTTTGCCAGAGATCCCGCTTTGCAAAAGCAAATACTTAATTTGCGCTGGAGCGGAGAAATAATTGATACTGACCGCGATTATTTGGCAGTGGTTGCTAGCAATTTAGGGGGTACAAAAACCGACCTTGCCATAGAACAGCAAATAAAACTTACAACCAGCATTTCGGCCGACGGCAGTTTAATAAATGATCTGGAAATTACCCGGACCAATAAGATGCCCAAACTAAAGGGCACGCGGAACGAAAGTTACTTGCGAATTTTTGTGCCCGAAGGCAGCCAGCTATTAAGCAACATTGGATTTGACGCAAAGTCCCTGAGTTTTCCAGCGGATTTAAATTATAAAATAGATGAAGACTTGAGAGAAATTGAAAAAACTTCGTCGATTGACGTGGTTAGCCAAACTACCGTTGGCCGGGAAGCGGGCAAAACTTTTTTTGGCAATTGGCAAATTTTAGAAGGCGGCGAAAGTAAAACAATAAAATTAAGCTACAAGCTGCCGTTTAAACTTAACTCCATTGACCGTTTTAGCTTGCTTTTTCAAAAACAAATCGGCGGCAATAATTCTAAAGTCAACTGGCAATTAAATTTTCCGAATCGCCAGACAGTTTGGCAGAATTTTGATCCTAGCAAAACCGACACAGACACTATAAGTTCTGATATACTATTGGATAAAGATTATTTTTTGGGCCTGGTTTTGCAAAAGAGATAATGTCTACGATGTCCATTAAATGCTAAATAAATTAAAGAACCTAGAATTGAATTTTACCGTAAGCAAAGCCGCTATGATTGTCGGAGTTTTTACTTTGGCTTCCCGCCTGGTGGGGCTGCTTCGCGACCGGCTGTTTGCCAGCCATTTTGGGGCCGGGGATACTTTGGATATTTATTATGCCGCTTTCCGTATCCCGGATTTTGTTTTTAATTTGCTGATTTTAGGCACGCTTTCGGTGGCCTTTATTCCGGTTTTTACGGAACAATTGCTTAAAGACAAGGCAGAGGCCAACAGAACCGCAAATACCGTGCTGAATTTGTCGTTTATTGCAATGTCTGTAATTTGTTTGGCGTTAATGTTCTTTGCCGAACCTTTGACTCATTTGCTTGTGCCGGGTTTTAGCGGACAAAAATATCTGGACACCGTGAGCCTCACGCGCATTTTTTTGCTTTCCCCGATAATTTTTACCGTTTCCAACCTTTTTACCAGCGTGCTAAACGCGCAAAAAAAATTCCTGATTGCCAATTTGGCCCCCATAATGTACAATCTCGGAATTATTTTTGGCCTGCTGGTTCTGTATCCGGTTTGGGGTCTTAAAGGCTTGGGCGCCGGCGTGATAGTAGGAGCTTTGCTTCATTTAGTTGTTCAATTGCCGGTTGCGGTTTCTTTGGGCTTTAGCTGGCAGCCGGTTTTGGATTTAAAAAACGCGGCCGCGCAAAAAATCATAAAATTATTTTTACCGCGCATTTTGGGCGTGGACAATTCCCAAATCAGCCTCCTTGTCGGTTCAATTGTAGGCTCAATTTTAGCCAGCGGTTCCATTGCGGTATTTAATTTGGCCAACAATTTGCAGGCTGTGCCTTTGGGCGTGTTTGCCATTGCCACGGCCGTGGCAATCTTCCCCCTGCTTTCCGAATTTTATGCCAAGCGGGACGTTGTAAATTTTACCGAAAGCCTGCGGGCATCCATTACTCAAATTTTGTTTTTTATGATTCCCTGCGGTATTTTGCTGCTTTTGTTCAGGGCTCACGTTGTGCGCTTGGCTTTTGGCGCCGGCAAATTTGATTGGGACGCTACCATTTTGACTTTTAATACTTTAGGGATGTTTGCCTTATCGCTTTTTGCCCAGGGCCTAAGCCCGCTTTTGGCGCGGGCGTTTTACGCGCGGCAAAATACCGCAGGGAA
>JAMDEL010000024.1 GCA_023487095.1 Patescibacteria group bacterium | reverse complement strand
TGTTTAAGCTGCAAAGCCGAGGAATTGAGTGTTGACTGCGGATGCGAAATGGAAGCCAAACAATACGAATATGATATGCCGGAAAAGTTAAGCCACGGGGAGCATGACCACAATGGTCTTAGCAAACCTCAAACGGCTGAAGTCATATATACCTGTCCTATGCATCCGGAAGTCAGGAAAACCCAGCCGGGCAAGTGCCCGGGCTGTGGCATGGATTTAATTCCCGAAAAGAAAGAAATGGAACACGCGGATCACGATATGCAACATATGAGTCACATGGATCACGAAGCCGCCATGACTAACCCGCAGATGGCCAAAAAAATGGAGGCGGACATGCGAAAGCGTTTTTGGGTGTCCTTCCTGCTGTCCGTACCAATTTTTTTGTTATCGCCGGTTGGTAGCGCAGTATTTAAATACAGCCTGCCGGAAAATTTTCCGGTCAACTGGATTTTGCTGGCTTTGACTACGCCAATAGTTTTCTGGACCGGCTCTATCTTTATTACCGGAACTTACTATTCTTTGAAAGCCAAAAAACTGAATATGGCCGTGCTGATTGCCACTGGCGTTTTGGCAGCTTACCTGTTCAGCGTGCTATTAACTTTTATAGGTAGCAAAGAAACGTTTTACGAAGCGGCCGCGCTATTGGTAACCTTTGTCTTGTTCGGCCACTGGATGGAAATGAAATCGCGGAAAGGAACTTCCGACTCTTTGAGGGCGCTATTCGATTTAGTGCCACCCAAAGCAACAGTCGTCCGCAATGGCAAAGAAATGACTATTCCGAGTGCGGAAATAATGAAGGATGATATTGTAATTATCCGCCCCGGCGACAAAGTGCCGGTAGACGGCGAAATGGTTGAAGGCTCAACTTCCATTGATGAATCACTAGTAACCGGGGAAAGTTTGCCAGTGACCAAAAACCCGGGTGATAAGGTCGTGGGTGGATCTGTGAACGTCAGCGGTATAGCCAAATTCAAGGCAGTCAAGGTCGGCTCGGATACCGTTTTGGCCCAAATCATTAAAATGGTGGAGACTGCCCAAAACAGCAAGGCTCCCGGCCAGCGCATTGCCGACAAGGCCGCAGGTTGGCTGGTGATTGTTGCCATTGGATCGGGCTTGCTAGCTTTCTTTGGCTGGTATTTTATTGGAAACGCGACATTTCTCGTGGCCTTAACCTTTGCCGTCTCTACCGTGGTTATTGCCTGCCCGGACGCTTTAGGTCTGGCCACTCCAACAGCGGTGGCAGTCGGCACCGGTATTGGAGCCAAGCATAATATTTTGATTAAAGACGCGGCCACTTTGGAAAACACCTCTAGGCTGACTGCCATTGTTTTGGATAAAACCGGCACGCTGACCGAGGGCAAGCCGAAGGTTACCGATGTCTTAAGTTTTGCCGGGCTGTCTCCCGATGAGGTAGTTGAATACGAAGCCGGGATTGAATCCGGCTCCAATCACCCTATTGCCAAATCTATTGTTGATGAAGCTAATAACCGCAAATTAACCCTGAAGCAGCTGACAAACTTTGAATCTATCGCGGGCTTGGGTCTAAAAGGCATTATTGACGGAAAAACCATACTGGCCGGCAACGAAAAATTAATGGACAAGTTTGGCGTTAATACCGGCGCACAAAGAACTACAATAGACCGGCTGGCTAGCCAGGGCAAAACCTTGAGCCTCTTGGCAGTGGATGGCAAGCTGGCCGGGATTGTAGCGGTAGCCGACACGGTCAAACCAAGCTCAAAAAAAGCCATAGCCGCCATGAAAGTGTTGGGGCTTGAAGTCGCCATGATCACCGGCGATCATACTAAAGTAGCCGAGGCAGTGGCCGCGGATTTAGGCATAGACCGGGTGTTCGCGGAAGTATTGCCCGGCGATAAAGCCAAACACGTTAAGCAATTGCAGGACGAGGGCAAATTCGTGGCTATGGTCGGCGACGGCATCAATGACGCTCCGGCCCTGGCCCAGGCAGACATCGGCATTGCCATTGGCGCGGGAACGGATGTAGCCATAGAAACTGGTAACATTGTGCTGATGAAATCCGATCCTTACGACATTGTAGCTGCAATACGCCTTTCCAAAGCCACGGTTACGAAAATGAAGCAGAATCTGTTCTGGGCGGCAATTTATAACCTATTGGCCATTCCCGTGGCTGCCGGCGTCTTTTATAACTCGTTCGGCCTGTCGCTCCGGCCGGAAATTGCTGCCCTGCTGATGTCGGCATCCTCCATCATAGTTGCCACTAATGCAGTGTTGCTTAAAAGAGTAGATAAAAAATTAGCAATTTAAAAAATCCGGCTTGGGAATTCCCGGGGAGTAAAGGTCGCCTAAAGACCCTTCCTTTACTCCCCCGGGACTCTCGAAGCTGCCATTAATTTTGGGAACCCCTAGAGGGACGGAGGTTGCATACATAAAATCTCGCACGATTTGCAGTGCATGCCCCGAATGGGGACTACTGTTTCATTTTTTCCATAGTTCACGTTTACCCTCCGTTCCTCCCGGGCTTCTCAAAGCCAAAATATAATTTGGGGATTCCAGGAAGGGTGAAGGTCGCCTAAAGACCGCTATCCTTCACCCCCACCGGGATTCCCAGGATTATTAAAACGACATACTAAACATACGAATATATGAATCCTGTTAACTCCCCATCCTATGGCCTGTGGTTTATGGTAATAATCAATTCAGCTATCTTTTTGATTTTCGCCTTCAGCTTTACAAGGCCAAAGACCAAGCGCGACTGGCGCTCGTTTAGTGCATTCAGTGCTTTTGTGGTGGCCTTGTTTGCCGAAATGTACGGCTTTCCCCTGACGATTTTCCTGTTATCCGGCTGGCTGACCAAACGCTACCCTGGTATTGATATTTATTCCCATACCCAAGGCCATTTGTGGGACACGATTTTTAACTGGAAAGGCGACCCTCATTTAAGTTTTTTGCACATTTTTAGCGGGATTGCGATTGTCGCGGGATTTATTATTATCGCCAAATCATGGAAGGTATTATACACAGCCCAGCAGAAACATGTCCTGGCCACAGAGGGACCATACGCCAAAATCAGGCACCCCCAATATGTGGGTTTTGTGTTAGTGATGATCGGATTTTTGATGCAGTGGCCAACACTGCTCACTTTAGTTATGTTCCCAATATTAATAGCAATGTATATTCACTTGTCCAAAGTTGAGGAAAAAGAAATGCTTGGGGAGTTTGGCAAACCCTACCAACATTATCTGGATGTTACCCCGAAATTTTGGCCAAAAATACACAAAACTTAGTATTATTAAGCTTAAATTTTAGGCTATTGACAAGATTCAAATATTTGATATAATAGGGTGTAGGGGTATAACCTATCATTAATTGGAAGATTATGGTTGATCAAAAGTTAAAAAACAAGGCATTGCACCGGGCAAAAATTATTGAAGGCCAAGCCAAAGCCTTGGCCAAAGCGATTGAGCAGGAAATTTATTGTACGGAACTGTTAAATCAGTCTTTCTCCATGCAAAAGTCGCTCAAGAGCCTGGATAATGTATTGCTGGAAAATCATTTAAAAAGCCATGTCACCCACGAATTGGGCGATAAGGGCAAACAAGACCGGGTGGTTAAAGAACTCTTGCAGGTGTTTGCATTATCTAACCGCTAATTTATGAAGCAGTTGCTTAGGCAAAATTTTATAATCATCATACTCATCGCGAGCTTCTTCACGATGGCGGTTTTAAATGTGGCATTCATGAATGAAATGATGGCCAGCTCGCAAACCTGCTTCACCGGAACTGCCCAAACCCAAGACTGCCACCAGCCAGTCGGGATAAATTGCTGTTCCATTGAAGCGTCCACCCTACAGAATTTTTTGCAGGTAAACCCGCAGCAATTGATTAAAATTTTGATTTCTGCCTCGGCCGTAGCGTCATTTGCGCCTTTTCTGTTATTGGTGCTGCTGCATCAAAGCAGTTTGTTTGTGTTATTCCGGAGTTGGCTGGCCCTGCTTCGTAGGCGCGTTTTGGCATTCCATCATCAAATCGGCTCTTGGCTAAGTCTGACCGAGAAACGCGACCCTGCCCACAATTCTTTGTGGCGCGGGTTTGAATTTACTATGGCCCCCATTACTTAATTCTTGGGAACATTGTAAATTTCACCTAAGCGCCACCCATTGTGGTGCTTTTTGTTTTGTCATTAATCCAACTAATTATGAAATCAGCTTTAACCCAAGAGCAGTTAGTCCAAAAAATTAACGAGTTGAAAGCCAGCGGCAATTTTGATTTGTCGATGGAAGAAGATTTGAGCATTGCCATTATGAATCTAGTCAGTCTGGAAGAGCACTTCTTCTTTACCGCCGAAAAGACCAAAAAGGACGAATACTTTGACTTGCTTACCCAGACCCGGGAAATAAGAAAAACTTTGCTTGCCAAAATGATTGACCAGCATGAGGGCGAAACCTGGTGTATAACCAAGCATCTATTGGCCGCTTCCATGCGGCTGATGGAGGTTGCGACAAAGCTCCAATCCTCTAACAAGGCTACCGAAGCCAAAGAGATGTTTGATAAATCCTACGAGCTCTATTCGCTATTTTGGGCTTTGAGATTGAAACTCATTAGCACCGCGGATTTACAAAAAGGCAAAAACGACCAGCCTAAACGCAAAA
>JAMDEL010000077.1 GCA_023487095.1 Patescibacteria group bacterium | reverse complement strand
GCCCAGCCTCCTCTTCGCTTGAGAGGCTTTTGCCGTCTTTTTTCAAAGCATAGCGGTTATCGCTGTAGAATTCTGAAGCAGCGGGGTCTATGGAAATACCCGCATCCACACCGGGCTTATATCCAGCCAGTTCAATGGCCTGGACCAGAAGCTTTAAAGGTTTTTCATTGTTGCTAATGCCTTCGGGCGCAAACGCACCCTCGTTGCCTACATTGGTGGACAGGTGCTCGTGTTTCAGGATGCCTTTCAGTTTTTGATAGACTTCCATTTCCATACGCACGTTTTCCGAGGCTTTCCAGTCATTGCGGAGCCCGGAGACCAGGTATTCCTGCAGGTCGGTGGAATTGTCGGCATGCTGGCCGCCTTCAATCATGACAACCATGGGCTTAGGTAAGTTGTAAGTTGTAAGTTTGACGTCGAAAGCTTGGCGTAGGTATTTATACAAGGGCAAACCGGCTTCGCTGGCAGCGGCCCTAGCCACAGCCATAGATACTCCTAAAATTGCGTTGGCGCCAAGGTTTTGTTTATTTGCCGTGCCATCGGCATTTAGCATGAGCTGATCAATTTCCCGCTGATTTTGGACTTCTTTACCCAAAAGCAGGGGCTTAAGTTTTTCGTTAATATTAGCCACGGCTTTAAGCATGCCTTTGCCGTTATAGCGTTTTTTGTCGCCGTCCAAAAGAACGACAGCTTCTTTGCTGCCGGCTGACACGCCGTAAGAAACACTGGCTTCGCCAGTCAAGCCTGCCTCCAAGGTTATGGTGACTTCCAGGGAGGGGGCGCCGCCAGAAGCCAGGATTTCGCGGGCAAAAATGTTTTTTATTTTACTCATGGCTTAATTATATCATTTTTAGGAAATTTGATATAATTCAAGCATGATAAAAAAGACCAAAATTGTTTGTACTTTGGGCCCAGCCTCCTCTTCGGTTAGAATCATCAACGATATGGTAATGGCCGGCATGAATGTGGCGCGTTTAAATTTTTCCCACGGGGACTACGAAAGCCACGAACAGCTGATAAAGAACGTCCGGCAAGTCTCGGAAAAGCTGAAAGTCCCCCTGGCAATTATCCAGGATTTGCACGGCCCGAAAATCCGAGTCAAAAATTTGAAAAATCCTTTAGACGTAAAAATCGGGCAGACTGTGGTGATTGGCCAGGATTTTGATTTGGACGCCGAGGTGGTCAAAAGCATCCGGGTGAGGCAGCGGATACTCATTGAAGACGGTCTGATTGAAATGGAAGTCAAGAAGATAAGCGGCAAAAAGGTTTTCTGCACTGCGCTTTCCCCCGGGAAAATCCAGGACCGGAAAGGCGTAAACCTGCCTAGGACCCGGCTTAAGATACCCATCCTAACAGACAAGGACGTGGAAGATTTGAAGTTCGGCCTGAAGATGGATGTGGACTATATTGCTCTGTCTTTTGTGCGCACGGCCCAGGACGTGAGGAACCTGAAAAAGCTCATAGATAAGTTTACCCCCAAAGACCTGGAGAAGCCGAAGGTCATTGCCAAGATTGAAAAGCCCGAAGCAGTGAAAAATTTTGATGCTATTTTGAAAGAAGTGGACGCAGTCATGGTGGCGAGGGGCGATTTGGGCGTGGAGATGCCCGAGTCCCAGGTGCCAATTATCCAAAAGACGATTATCCAGAAATGCCTGAAGGCGGCCAAGCCAGTGATTGTGGCCACCCAAATGTTGGATTCCATGATCCGGAACCCCAGGCCGACGCGCGCCGAAGTTTCCGATGTGGCCAATGCAGTCATAGACCAGACGGACTGCGTTATGCTTTCAGGCGAGACGGCGTTCGGGCGTTATCCTTTGAAAACTGTGCAGCAAATGGCCAAGATTATTGAAGCCACGGAAAAAAGCGTGTTTTTGCCCGGCCACCGCCATTTGTTTGAAAAGGCCATGTCCCGGACCGAAGCTGTGGCGGAGAGCGTGAATGAGTTGGCCACCAGCACGCATGCCCGCGTGATTGTCGGAGCCACGGACAGCGGTTTTACCGCCCGTGAAGTGGCGCATGAGCGGCCGGTGATGGCCAATATCGTCATGCTTACCCCGCGGGAAAAAGTGCAGCGGCAGATGTGCCTGATTTGGGGTGTGCAGAGCTTTTTGGTGCCGATTGTGAAAACCTACGAAAAACTATTAGCCTTAATGATTGATACAGCCAAACAACATAAGCTGATTAAAAAAGGGGAAAAGCTGGTTATTGTGACAGGCGAGCCCCTGGGTCTAAGGGAAAACCTGAATCTGGTGGAAGTCAAAACCGTCTAGAAACCAAATTCGTCTAAGGTACGTATTCAAATACGTACCTTTTTGATTTGCCAACTGGCCACAAAGCCAGTAATGTAATTTTTGCGAAGGAGGTGTTTTTGAAAAAGGGCTGTCATTGGACGGTTTTGAAGTGGGGTTGTGAGCAGGTCCGCCAAGGTCATAATTTCGTCATTGACGTGGATGGGCCATTCATAGAAGCCGCTTCATGGGCCGGGGTTGGCCAGGAAGAAGCGCAGGATGCCGCAAGGCATTTTGCGGCGGAGGCTGGCTATAAGCTTTGCAGGGGGGATGCCCTGCTGACTTTCGGGGATTACGGAATTGATGAGTTTAGATCGCCTCTGGGCGACGGTGTCCGCCTTAAGTTGGAGAAGAGTTCCATTTCCCACGAAGGAGCCAGGTATTCCACGGAAAACGTGGAGCATGCAAGCCAGCAGGCCTTTTTGATGTCACTTTGGGTGTGGTGGGCAAGCTATATCCAGACCCGGATTTGACACCAAAGGCTTCTTGGCCTGTTTCAAGCCCGCTATGCGGGGCAGGGACCTTCGGGTTCCTGCTTTTTTATGGTATAATCTAAATGTAAAATAAATTCAGCATTGATACAAAATATGCCAAAACAAAAGTCTGAAAAGTATATTCTGTGGTTCAACGAAATTACCAAAGGCGATGTGAACCTGGTTGGCGGGAAGAACGCCAACTTGGGCGAAATGTTTCAGAACCTGACCCAGGCCAAGAACAAAACTTTCCCTCGGGAGAAGATCCAGGTGCCTTACGGTTTTTCCGTTACCGCGGCGGCTTACCGGTATTTCATCAAAGCCAATTCTTTGGATGCGCAGATCAGGAAGATTTTAAGGGACTTAAACACCAAAGACATTAAGCAGTTGGAGGAAAAAGGCCAGGCTGTCAGGCAGGCGATACTCCAGGCAACTTTCCCCCAGGATTTGCAAAAGGAAATTTATGCGGCTTACAACCAGTTGGCCAAGGAACTGAAGTTGCCTGTGGCAGCCTTGGACGTGGCGGTGCGTTCTTCGGCCACAGCCGAAGATTTGGCTGATGCCTCTTTTGCCGGCCAGCAGGAAACCTACCTCAACATCCGCGGCCAGTACCAACTGACCGAGGCGATTAAAAAATGCTTTGCTTCTCTGTTTACCAACCGCGCCATTTCTTACCGGGTGGACCAGAAGTTTGACCATTTTAAGGTTGCGCTTTCCGCGGCGGTCCAGAAAATGGTAAGGAGTGACCGCGGGGCGAGCGGCGTCATGTTTACCTTGGATACGGAAAGCGGGTTTAAGGATATGGTTTTAATCAACGGCTCCTGGGGTTTGGGCGAGTATGTGGTCAAAGGCATAGTTACCCCGGATGAATATAAAGTTTTTAAGCCCACCTTGAGGCAGGGCTATGACGCCGTAATCAGCAAGCGCCTGGGGAGCAAGGAAAAAAAGTTGATTTACTCCGGCGAAGGCATTAGCCCGACCAAGGAAGCGGTGGTGACAGAAGCCGACCGCCATAAATTTGTTTTAAGCGACGACCAGGTCTTAAAACTTGCCAAATGGGGCGTGATTATTGAGGAGCACTATGGCAGGCCAATGGACATTGAATGGGCTTATGACAGTGAAATCAAAGAACTGTATATTGTGCAGGCCCGGCCGGAGACTGTGCAGGCCCGGAAAGACGTGAATGTCCTAGAAGAGTATGTTTTACTGGAGAAGGGCAAGGTGATTTGCCAGGGCGCTTCCGTAGGCGCCAAGATTGGCGCAGGCAGGGCACATTTCATTAAAGATGCTTCCCAACTTTCTGAATTTAAGCAGGGCGAGGTTTTGGTTACGGAAATCACTGACCCGGACTGGGAACCGATTATGAAAATGGCCAGCGCGATTGTTACTAATGCCGGTGGCAGGACTTCGCATGCGGCCATTGTCTCGCGCGAACTGGGCATTCCGGCTGTGGTGGGCTGTGGCGATGCCACCAAAGTTATTAAGAGTGGGCAAAACATTACCGTGTCTTGTGCCGAAGGCGATGCGGGCAAGATTTACGACGGCCTTTTGAAGTTCAAGATTGAAAAACACGACCTGGTAAACTTCAGTCCGCCTAAGACCCAGATAAAAATGATTGTGGCTGATCCGGACCTGGCTTTCGGCTATTCCTTCATTCCCAACCAGGGCGTGGGTCTGGCCCGGGAAGAATTTATCATTTCTAATTTCATCAAGATCCACCCCAACGCCCTTATCAACTACGAGCTAATGGAGCCGGAGGTTAAAAAGCAAATAGACGAGCTGACCCATGGCTATGACGACAAGACCGAGTACTACGTGGAAAAATTATCGTACGGCATTGCCATGCTGGCCGCAGCGTTTTATCCGCATGAGGTGATTTTGCGGTTTTCGGATTTCA
>JAMDEL010000090.1 GCA_023487095.1 Patescibacteria group bacterium | reverse complement strand
TTACTCCCGCGGTATCAATAAAAGTATAATTTATTCCGTTAATTTCCACGCGTTCATCTACCGCGGTGCGGGTAGTGCCCGGAACAGAGGAGACTACGGCGCGTTCCTGATTTAGAATTTTATTAAAAATGCTGGACTTGCCTACATTTGGTTTGCCGATAAGCGAGACCCCGATAGAAGTCGCATCATCGGTAAAACCTCTCCCCTGACCCCTCTCCAGGGGATTCCCCAAATTTTCATTCTGAAAATTCGGGGTACCCCTGTCCATGTTTTGGAGAGGGGAACTCGATATTGTAGATGCTATCGCGTCTAACAAATCACCTGTGCCTAAACCGGAAATGGCAGAAACGCCAAAAATATTTTTTATGCCTAAGGCTTTAAAATCTTCCAAACTTGCTTCCCGGGTTTTAGGCGAATCAAGTTTGTTTACCACCAATAGCAGGGGTTTTTTAATGCTGCGGAAATTTTTCAAGGTTGTTTGCGGCAATTGTCTGGCCGGCAGTTTGCCGTCCAGCACCAACAATAGAGCATCGGCTTGTTGCATGGCAACTTCAATCTGCTTGGTGACATTTTGGTTTAATTCGCTGTCTTGTGCTTGCTCCAGCCCCGCGGTGTCCACTAAAGTAAATTCTGCCCCGCCCCAGGCAATATCTACGTATTGCCTGTCGCGCGTAGTGCCGGCAACTTCGGAAGTTACAGCCAAAGGCCGCCCGGCAATTTTATTGAGCAGTGTGGATTTTCCCGCATTCGGCGGGCCGACAATGGCGATGAGAGGTAGATTGTTCATGAAGTCCTTGTCCCTGTCTTTACTAACTGCGAATGGGTGCCAATATGCCAATTTTTAGGCTCGTATTGGTTATTAGTAGTGAATAAAGGTTATTTTTTCTTGGTTGTCGACGTTGTGGTAGTAGTTGCGGATTTGGTGGATGTAGAGATTGGTGTGCTGGAGGTGTTAGTGCTTGTGGCCACTCTGGCTGGCGGAGGAATATAGGGTTTGGGGGCTGCTTCAACCGGAGCATTTAGCCCCAAAACCACAATTACATCCACTTTATTTCTATTCACGTTCACACCCGGAGGCGGCAAATCAACCTGGGTAGCTCTAAGTTCGTTGATAATAAATTCCGCCGTGGCTGGCTTGCTGCTTGCTTGGTAAATTACGGTCTGGGGCAAATTGTCTTTGCTGTAGTTTAATTCAAACACTATTAGCCCGGCATTGGTTAATTTTCTCATTGCAGTTTGGAAGGCGGCGTTGTTGCCGGTGGAACTGGCCAGCCAGACTATGCTTTTTTCCGAATTAATTTTTCCGATCGCAAAACTGTTTTTAAAATAGTTTTTTACGTCATCCTCGCTTTTGCAAGGAACCAAAACATAAGCGCCGTTAGAGGCTAATATTTCCGGGCAGACCAGCTTGGTTTCGGGATCCAAGCTCAAAGAAAAAATATTAATGTTTTTGCCTTTTAATAAATTGTTAATTCGGTAGAGTGAGCCGGGCGGTATGTTGGTATGGAAGTGGCTGGCAAAAACGGAAAGTAGCTGGTTTAAGGTGGAAGCATCTTTAATTAAGTTTAAACTAAAAACCTTTTGTTTAAAAGCTTCCAGGATTTTTTGCTGTCTAAGGCTCCGCGCAAAGTCCGAACCTTCCAGGCCTTCGGCGTGGCGGGAGCGGGCAAAAATCAGTGCGCGCGCGCCGTCCATATGCTCAGGGCCTTGGGTAAAGGTAATTGGCGGTAAAAATCCATAGCCAGAATTGGGGTATTGATAGTCGGTGAAAGTCCGGTCAATTTGGATGTCCAAGCCGCCAACCTGGTTAACCGCTTTTTCAAAGCCGGAAAAATCAATTACCGCAAAGTAGGGGACAGAAAGGCCGGAAATGTTTTCCACCACCTTCCTGCTCCAAGCGCCTGCTTCGTCCCAGTCTTTATGCTTTAATAAGCCATAAGCGAAGGCAGAGTTAATTTTGTCCTGGGAGCCTGATTGCGGCAGATTTACCAAATAATCCCGTGGGATGGAAGTTAGGGCCACCTCGCCAATATCCGGCCGGATTTGTGCCAGAATCATAGTATCGGTGAGGTTGGGGCCGTCGTGGCCTTCGCCGCCGATGCCTAAGAGCAGGATGTTAATTTGGCCCAAATCTTCGCCTATCAGTTTTTGGCTGTCGCCGCCGCCGCGGATTAGGTCGGAGAGCAGGGAAAAAAATGTGGTTTTTTGGCCAACAAAGATTTTTTGGGACAAATTGGTCGCTCTAAAGGCCAGGCCGGCGCCCAAGACAATGATTGTAGCGACTATCAGGGACAAAATAATTTTTAGCTTCCTCCGCGGATGGGCATTTTGCTTGAGTTTAAGCAAATTTAACTGCGTGTTGGCGGTAAAGGTATTATCTAAGGCAACTTTTTTAGGAGAGGCTTTATTTGCTGAATCAAGATTTTTCATAGTTCTGTTCAAAAAAAATAGCGCTTGCGCTTTTTGTTTAGTAGTCTAAATTATAACATTATTATCAGATACGAAAAAGGCGGGTTTGGGGGCTTGACCCCGTTAGAAAGTCTAAGTAAATTAAAGAGAGACGGAAGCTTTTGTTGGCTATTATTTTTTTACTTTCTAACGGGGTTGATTTTTTGGTATAAAGAGTGATATAGTTGTGCCAGTTGCCTAGTTTTTCAGCATTAAAGGGCGATTAGCTTCCCCCAGAGGCGGACAGGCAGTCCTGCCCCGTTAAATATTTATGGTCGCATAGCTCAGTTGGTTACCCGCCCGCCTTGCTTCGCCAGTTTGAAAATTTGACGTAATTTATAATGTTGGCTGTGGGTGTTATAAGGGCATTTAGCTCAGTTGGTTAGAGCGTTGCATTCACATTGCAAAGGTCACTGGTTCGAGTCCAGTAATGCCCACCATTTATTTTTATCGCAAGGCTAAGCGGGCGGGGAGCGTTGCATTCACATTGCAAAGGTCACTGGTTCGAGTCCAGGTGCGACCACCATAATTACGCCAATATTTAACGGGGTGAAAGTCCTGTCGCGTCCACCAAAGTCCAAATATTATACTGGGGTTGCAGATGCCACAGGTTTATCCCGCACCAATTTCCCTGAACAGGGGAATCTCAATTTTATTTATTTTGCTCCAATTTAAGTTTTATTTTAAGTATTTGAGTTTAAGAGAATTGGTGTGGGATAAAAATCCTGTACCACCCACCATAAATTAATACCGGCTGAAGGGCTTTACAAACCTCCAAATATCAGTAGAATAACTTTACATATTTAAGAATTTTTTCATGTTTGAAAATCAAAACTCAAATATAAATTCAAACGGCGAATCATCCACTTTTAAAAGTGTAGGCGCTTTTGTTTGGGATTTGGTGAAGATTTTACTTATCGCGCTGGTAATAATCGTGCCTTTTAGGATGTTTGTGGCCGAACCGTTCGTGGTGAGCGGCTCTTCTATGCTTCCGAATTTTTACAATCATGATTATTTGATTATTGACAGGTTTTCTTATCTTAGCGGCAATCCGGTTCGCGGCGAAGTGATTGTGCTTAAATATCCCAAAGACCCTTCCCAGTATTTTATTAAGCGGGTTGTGGGATTGCCGGGAGAGACGGTGGAAATTCGGCAGGGGTCTGTATTTATTACCAACAGCGAACATTCTGAAGGTTTTAAATTACCAGAGTCTTATTTGCCCAGCCAAGCGGAAACTTTTGGCAAAAACGAAAAGGTGCGTTTAGGCAGCCGGGAATATTTTGTTTTAGGGGACAACCGGACGGCCAGTAGTGATTCCAGGGTTTGGGGAATTCTGCCACAGGACGATATTGTGGGGCGTGTATGGGTAAGAGTGTTTCCGTTTTCGGAATTTGGGACAATTAAAACGCCAACTTATAATTAGTTTTAAAGTTCATAAACTTTATAACTTTTCACTTTATAAACTTTCATGGGTCGACCAAAAAAAAATCCGGGCACAGTAAGCGGTTACATGCCAAAAAAAGTTTTAAGTCTGGCCGGGCTGCCCGACATTATTTGTCAGTCTGATGATTTATGGGCGGTGGCGCTAAAACGGCTATCCAGGCTTTCTCGAACTTATGGTTTTGAACACGTGGAAACGCCGCTTTTGGAAGATTTTCGGCTGTATGAGGCATTTTATAAGACCAGCGAAAAGTCGCTTTTGGAAGTGGTGAGCTTAAATTTACCGGAGAAAGCGGCGGTGCGCGCGAATTTACTGCCTTCCGTTTTAAGGGCTTATTACCAAAGTAAAATTTACGATAAAGTGCCTTTAAGCAAATGGCAATTTGCGGGCAATGTGGTAAAACAAACCAAAAGCGAAGGACTGGTTAACGATTATCAGTTTGGCTTTGAAGTTTTTGGCGTGTTTAACCATTTAACCGAGGCGCAGGTCATTGGCGGGGTGTGGGAATTTTTGCAAGGCTTGGGACTGAAGGACGCGGTTTTGGAAATCAACCACATTGGCCAAAACGCCTGCCAAGTGGCCTATGAGCAAACCTTGCGTGATTTTTTGCTTGGAAAAAAATATCAGCTTTGCGATGATTGCAACGAGCATTTGGCGGGCCGGGTGTTAAACGTTTTGCGCTGTCAGAATTTGGATTGCCAGACTTCGGTGGCGGAAGCCCCGGCAGTTTTGGATTTTTTGGAAGAAGATTCAAAGCAGCATTTTACCAATATTTTGGAAGCCCTAGATGAAATGTCTGTGCCATACCAGTTAAATCCCCTGAA
>JAMDEL010000096.1:20375-22000 GCA_023487095.1 Patescibacteria group bacterium | reverse complement strand
ATTTGAAAAATATTTTAAGACCCGGGGATGTGGTGCTTTTCCAAAATGACTGGGGCGACCAGTATTTGTAAAATTAAACATATACGATTTATGGCAGAAACTAAAAAAAACATTGGCGTATTTTTTGGCTCCGGCAGTCCGGAGCACGATGTTTCTATTATTACCGCCCAGCTCATCATCTCAGGCTTAAAAGGTTTGGACTATCCGGTGGTGCCAGTTTACATTACCAAAAAAGGCCAGTGGCTCTTGGGTGAGGATTTGGGCAATTTAAAGATGTTCACCGATCCGAATAAGAAAGTGGAAGAGGCCAAAAATTTTGCCCACTACTATTTGGACATGGAAGAGTCGTCCGGCAAAATGGTCTTTAAGAAAAAAGGTCTGGCAGGCAAAACCGTTACCATAGACCTGGCTTTTCCCGCGCTTCATGGCTCGTTTGGCGAAGACGGGACCATCCAGGGGATGTTTGAAATGCTGGGCGTGCCTTATGTGGGCTGTGGTGTGCCGGCTTCCGCTGTGGCCATGGACAAGGCCCTGACCAAGCAGGTCATGCAGGCCAGTCAAATTCCCACCACCAAATTTGTGGTTTTTACCAAAACCGAATGGCAGACAAACAAGCAGGAGGTGCTGACAAAGGTAAAAAACAGCCTGGCCTGGCCTATGTTTGTTAAACCCGTACATTTGGGTTCTTCCATTGGCATTGGCAAAGCCAAGGACGAAAAAGGCCTGGAAGAAAAGATTGAAGTGGCCTTGTTTTATGACCACAAGGTCTTGGTGGAAGAAGGGGTTAAGGAAGTTATGGATGTGACCTGTTGCCTGATTGGCAATGAGAGCTTAAGGGCTTCGGCGCTTCAAGAGTCGGTTTACAATGCGGACTTGTTTGATTTTGAAGAAAAATATTTGAAAGACGGCGGAGCGCAGACGGGCAAGGCGGAAAACAGCCTGGTGATTCCGGCGCGCCTTGATGAAACAACCACGAAACAGATTCAAGAGACAGCCAAAGCCGTATATACGGCTTTGGGCTGTGCGGGTATTGCGCGCGTGGACTTCCTTTACGACAAACAATCCAAAATGTTTTACGCCAACGAGGTTAATCCCTTGCCCGGTACCTTATACCACCACTTATGGAAGGCTTCGGGTTTGGAGTTGCCTGAGCTGCTTACAGAGCTAATCAGGCTGGCTGAGGAAAATTATCAGAAGAAAGGCGAAGTGAATTATACTTTTGAGTCCAGCCTGCTAAAGAGCCTAAATTCCACGAAGCTAAATTCCAAGAAGCTTAAATAGCGTTCCATAAGTTAAGTGTGTTTAAACACGGCAGGACACGGTGAAACGCTTTAAGCCTTCGCCGTGTTTTATATAGACCATGAATTTAAGATACGAAAAAGCAAAACTCAAAAACGGCTACCGGTATATTATTGGTTGCGATGAAGTGGGGCGCGGCAGTTTGGCCGGACCCGTGGTGGCGTGTGCTGTTGTATTAGATTTAAGTTGTAAGATTAAAGATTTTAGAGAAATCAGGGACAGTAAGTTGGTTTCAGCCAAGAATAGAGAAAAGTTGAGCGGGCAAATAAAGAAAGGCGTACTGGGCTGGGCTATTGGAAGGGTTGACGAAAAGGTCGCGATGCACT
>JAMDEL010000096.1:586-20365 GCA_023487095.1 Patescibacteria group bacterium | reverse complement strand
GTTTCAATAGTTCTTTAAAAGCCGCCACTTTGCTCGCGCTGAAACTTGCGGTGGAAAAAGTATTGAGGGTTGTTCCATCCGAAACATGCTTGGTCTGCGTAGATGGAAAATTTATCATTCCGAATTTTCAAGTTAAGCAGCAAGCCATCGTGGGCGGGGACAATAAAATTTTCTCCATTGCTGCAGCCTCTATAGTTGCCAAAGTGCATCGCGACCTTTTAATGAAAGACCTGGATATAATTTATCCGGATTACGGTTTTGCCAAACACAAAGGTTATGGAACGTTGCATCATAGGCAGGCGATTAAAAAATTTGGTCTTAGCCCCACTCATCGCCGGACTTTTTGTACACATTTGGAATAAAGTGAAACTATTTTTGATGTTTCTCCCGGCTTTATTAAAGCCGGGTTTTTGTTTATAATTCATTCAGCCACATTTTTGGAGAGGTCGCATAGTGGTCTAGTGCGCTGGTCTCGAAAACCGGTAAGGGCCAAAAGCCCTTCGAGGGTTCGAATCCCTCCCTCTCCGCCAGTAAACAAATCGCCGATGTATTATTTTTATATTCTGAAATGTCGGGACAAGAGCCTCTATAGCGGCGTGGCCAAGGATTTAAAAAAACGGGAAGCCGTACACAATTCAGGCAAAGGCTCCAAGTATGTTCGGGCGCACGGGGGCGGAAAAATAGTCTATTCGGAAAAGTTTAGGACAATTGGCAAAGCGTTAAAAAGAGAAGCGGAAGTAAAGAAATTTTCCAGACAAGAAAAGCTGGATTTAATAAAGCAATCAAAAAAAGCACAATAATTTTTTATGGACATCCCTCTGCACGTAGTCTTTGTTGAAGCCTGGGTAAAACACGGGGATAAAATACTTTTGGCCAAAAGGTCTTCAAAAGACGACCAAGCCGCAGGTTTTTGGGCTTTGCCTGGTGGCAAGGTGGAAAGCGGCGTGCAAAGTGGCATCATTGAGGATGCCTTAAAAAGAGAGGTGGCTGAAGAGGTGGGTTTGGAAATAAGTAATCCCAGATATTTTTTCAGCAGGGCGTTTGTGCGGTCCAGCGGTCACCACGTGGTTGCATTATCATTTTTAGTGGATTATTCTTCAGGTGAAGCCAGGGCTTTGGATGACCAGGAAGAAGTCAGGTGGGTTACCGTAGAAGAGGCGGAGAGTTTGCTCGATGGGCATTGGAAAGAAACATTGGCGGCTTTTAAAGAACTATTGAAACATTAAGAAATATTCATTTAAATGCAAAACAAAACCATTTTAATTAGCGGGGGAGTCACAGGCATTGGCGCGGCCACGGCTTTGGAATTCTTAGAACACGACTGGCAGGTTTCCGTTTTCAGTAACGTGAAGGAGAATAACGAAGAATTTTTGAGACTCGCCAAGTCGCAGGGTCTGGCCGGGGGCCTGTTGGTTTTGGATGCTGACATCACGAAGGAAAAGGATTTAAAAAAAGTCGTGGCTGAAACTAAAAAGAAATTCAAAACTATTGACGTCCTGTTTAATAACGCCGGCATGGGCTATTTTACGGAAGCCGATAAGGTGGATGTAAAAAAGTTTGACCAGATGATGGAAGTTAATGTCATTGGCATGGCGGATTTGACCAAGCAGATTATCCCTATAATAAGAAGCAAAAGCAAGGCCAGATAATCAATAACTCTTCCATTGCGGGCAAGGTGGGGCATGCCAAATCCGAATTCTATGCGGCTACCAAATCCGCGGTCATGCGCTACTCAGAAGGTCTCCGGGCTGAATTGCAGAAATTCGGCATCAAGGTTTCCGTAATTTATACCAGCACGGTTAAGACCGGTTTTTGGAGCAAGAAAGAATACAGCCGCCGCAAGAAAGAAAACTGGAAGGGCAAAGACCCGGTATTTTTGACTACCCAGGATTTGGCCCGCACGGTACAGTTTATTGTGGACCAGCCGGACCACAGTTCTGTTGAAGAAATAACCATCATGCCTTTTGGCAAATGATATGCAAAAATATTTTGGCGAAGAAACTAAAAAAGCTTTGCGTAACTTTCCATTTTCCACGCACCCCGTGAAAATGGAATTTATTTTGGCTTTGGTAAAAATCAAGAAGGCTGCAGCCATTGCAAACTTTAAATCGGGCGGCATAACACAGCCAACCAAAAACGCCATTGTCAGAGCTGCGGACGAAATATTATCCGGTAAACTTACAGGCCAATTCCCACTGTCTTCTTTTCAGGGCGGGGCGGGTACAGCCATAAACATGAATGTTAACGAGGTTTTGGCAGGGAGAGCTACGGAAATCTTAGGCGGAAAAACCTTGGTCCACCCCAATGACCACATTAATCGCAGCCAATCAACCAATGACGTAAATCCTTCGGCAATCAAGGTTGCCTCAAGCAGTTTGTTGTTGGAATTAGACAGCGCTTTGGCCGGGCTGATAAAAACTTTTGAGGCTAAAGCCAAAACTTTTTCCAAAGTCATCAAGCTGGGACGCACGCATATGCAGGACGCGGTACCTACCACCTTGGGCGCGGAGTTTAGCGCTTACGCGGAGAATTTGAAATCTCATAGGAAGAACTTGGAACAGGCAAGCAATAGTGTTTTGACGCTGAATTTAGGAGGCACGGCAATTGGCAATTCGGTGAACGCCAGCCCGAAATACATTCAAGAGGTTTATAGGGAACTGAATAAAATAACCAAAGCCAAATTTACCCCCGCTAAAAATTTAATGTCCAAGACGGGTTCGCATGCGGACTTCGTGGTTATTTCCCAGGCTGTCGTGGCTCTATGCGTGGAGCTGTCCAAAATTGCCAATGACTTCAAATTTATGTCCAGTGGGCCCCGCGGGGGCATTGGTGAAATTGTTTTGTCCGAACTCCAGAAAGGCTCGTCCATTATGCCGGGCAAGGTTAATCCTGTGATGCCTGAAACTTTGAACCAGCTGTATTTTTTGGTTTCCGGCAATAACCTGACCATAGAAAAAGCAGCCGAAGCCTCGCAAATGGAACTGGGGGTCATGCTGCCGGTCATTGCGGACCGTTTGCTGGAGTCTATCCAGCTGTCGGCGCAGACAATAAAACAGTTTGACCAGCTCTGTGTGGCAAAGGTCAAGGCAGATGCTAAAAAATGCCGGGAATATTTGGAAAATTCAACGGCCTTTGCGACTTTTCTGGCTCCCGAATACGGCTATGATACCGTTAGCCAAATGGTTAAAGCCTGCGTCAAAAGCGGCGCTTCGTTTAAGGCGGAGTTGCTTCAAAGCGGCCTGATGAAAGAAAAAGACTGGAACGCGTTTACCAAAGGCGTGATTAAAAAATTGGCGTGAAGTATATAGATTTAACCCAAAGTTTTGGGCCTGAAACTCCGGTCTCTTTCCCAACATTGCCTGTGAAATTCAAGACCGTTTCCGCTTCCCCCCAGGTGACGGAAATTGTTTTTGGCACGCATAGCGGCACCCACTTGGATGCACCCGCGCATTTTTTTCCAGAGGGGAAAAAACTTTCCAATTTAGGCATTGAAAGTTTTATGGGCAGGGGGGTGCTTGTGGACGTGCGAGGTAAAGGCAATGTTGGGAAAGAGATTTTGGAAGGCGTGGAAATTAAGGCAGGCGATGCCGTTCTTTTGTTCACTGGCTGGCAAGCCAAATATGGATCCAAAGAATATTTTGACGATTATCCGGTGGTGTCGGAGGAGCTGGCAAAAGAATTCGTCCGCCTCAAGATTAAAATTTTAGGAATAGATTCTTCAGGTCCGGACAAAGAGCCGTTTTCGATCCATAAGGTTTTATTGGAAAAAGAAATTTTAATCCTGGAAAATTTGTGTAATTTAGAAGGACTGACTAAGGTCAAGGATTTTGAAATTATCGCCCTGCCTTTAAAGCTTGAAACGGATGGTGCGCCAGCCAGGGTTGTGGCAAAAATTTATGAATAAGAAAATATTAATTTTTTACACCTCGGTAGGCTTGGGCCACAAATACATTGCCCAGAACATTGGCTTCCAATTAGAGCAGGCCGGTTTGGAGGTGCGCTTGGAAGATATTTCCAAAGTCCAGGCAGGCAAGTTTTCCAGAGTGGTTATTGGGGTGCATCAGTTCATCAACCGCAAATTGCCGTTTGTCTGGAGCTGGCTATATAAAAGCCGGTTGGTGAATGCGCTGGTTTCCCCTCTGCGCCTGCCCTTGGCTGCCAGAAATTCCGACCGCGTCCAAAAATTAATTCTGGAATACAGGCCCGATGCGGTGATTGCTACCCAGACCACGGCATCAGCCGCAGTGGCCTACCTAAAAAAGCAAAAAATTTACACCAAGCCGTTCGGTATTGCGTTTTCGGATTTTCATTTGCACCCTTTTTGGCTTTACGGCCAAGCAGATTTTTATTTGGCCAACATTGAAGAACAAAAGAACCAGATGGTCAGCTTGGGTGTCCCTCAAGATAAAATTTTTGTTTGCGGCATGACTTTAAAACCACGCGTTGAGGTTAGCATCTTGGCAGTGAGGCAGAAATTTGGAATAGCTGAAAGCCAAAAGCTGGTGCTTATAGGTAGCGGTTCTTTGGGTACGGGTTTTGATGAAACCATGATTCAGAGAATTGCCGGCTTGGAAAACGTGTATGTCATTGTGGCTTGCGGCAAGAACGAAGCGTATCAAAAGTATCTGGCGGAAAAATTCAGGCATGGCAATATTAAAGTCCTGGGTTTCTACTCGCCAATGGACGAGCTCTATGCTCTTGCAGATATTTATGTGGGCAAGCCCGGGGGACTGACAACCTCCGAAGCCTTGTCCTGGGGTTTGCCGCTTTTGGTGACCCATTGGCTGCCCGGACAAGAAGAGTTGAACATTAAATATCTAAAGAGCCGCAATTTGGTTATGCTGGCAGAGGATGCGGTCGCACAGGTTAAACAGGAAATTTTGAATGGAAAGTTTAAGCAGCAGCTCCAAAGTAACCCGTATGTGAGCCAGTTGGTAAGACCACCAATAAGCTCTAAGGATGCGGTTTTGCAGGTGCTTCACAGGTTTGACTAAACGGCACCGATTGTTTATCATAACTTTACACAGGCTTAAGGATTAATTTCGCGCAAGATTTATGGCAAAGAAAGAAAAAACTTCGTTTTTTGGAAAAATTATGGGTGGTAATGTAACCGAAGAAATGCCTGAAAAAGTGGCTGTTTCACATATCCAAGAAACTGAATATGAAGAAGAAGAGCTCTCACCAGAAGAGGAAGTTGATGAACAGGAAATAGCCGTTATGCCTCTTGAGCCCGTGCCTCAAAAACAAGAACAGCCCGCCCAGCAAAACGATGAGTGGATGTCTGACTATGAAGGACAGCTGAACATTGACATGTACCAGACCAAGGACAACGTGATTATCAAGTCCACCATTGCCGGGGTCAGGCCAGAAGACATAGATATTACGGTGGCTAACGATATGGTGACCGTAAAAGGAGCGCGCAAGAAAGAAGAGAATGTTTCCGAGGACGACTATTTTTATCAAGAGTGCTATTGGGGCGGTTTTTCCCGGAGCGTAATTGTTCCCGTGGACATTGACAGCGAGCACATTGAGGCTGACTTGAAAGACGGAATTTTAACCATCATCATTCCCAAAGCGGCCAAGGCCAAGACCAAAAAAGTCAAAGTTAAGGGCTTGTAATCGGTAAATAACTCCCCTGGAGGCCTGCCCGGCCCCCAGGGGTTTCTTTTATCCGTAAAATATGGCTAATGGCATTAAAAAATGCTAAAATAAACCTGCTCAACAAAACTCTAAACTATGAAAAAAGAAAAAAAATCGGAAGATAAAATCAAGGTCCGCGCACCCAGACTAAACCTTTCACCGGAAGTAAAAAGGGGTATGGCAGTGGTAGTTTTTGCAACATTATCCATAATTACTTTTTTAGCCGTGGTGGAGCTTGCGGGTTCCTTGGGTGCGGTTCTGCTTTCGGGCCTCAAGTGGGTATTTGGTGTCTTGGCATATTTTGTGCCGGTTTTCTTGCTTTTAGTGGCATGGCTTTTGGCCAGCCATCGCATGCCGCATGACGATGAAGAAGTAAAAGAAGATAAGGGCTTTTACTGGCGCGTGTATTTTGGCTCCCTTCTGATGATAGGCAGCATTGCCGGGTTGGTGCATATTTTTTATTTAAAATCCGGCGGTCTGACCTGGGAGCTAGTTTCGGAGGGCAAGGGCGGCGGGTTCTTTGGTGCAGGCTTTGGCGGCAGTGCTTTTGCCTTGCTGGATTTTTGGGCCGGCGGCAGCCTGCTAGTCGCCCTGCTGATTATTGGTATCCTTATGGCTTTCAACGTGGCCTTACATAAACTATTGCCGGGCAAACAGAAAGCCGTGCCTGGCCAGGAAGCTGAAAAGAAAAACCATGCCTCCGAGGTCAAAATTAACGGCATGGCCAGCGAAGGCTTTACCAGCAATAAAGTCGCTGACATTAACAAAAAATTGAAAGCCGAAGAGGAAGCGCCTGGAAAATTAGAAGAGGTTGTTCCCAAGCCCAAACTTGAGCCCAGGGTCATTGTGGGGGGCAAGGGAGCGGAGATGGAAGCCATAAAGGTGGACAACCGGATTAATTATAAGCTGCCTGGTTTTGACCTGCTGGAACAGGGGAAGCTGGACGTGGACAGCGGCAATATTGAAGTCAATATAGAAATTATCAAAAAAACCTTGGCTGATTTCGGCATTGAGGCGGAAATGGGCGAAGTTAATGTCGGCCCTACGGTTGCCCAATACACCTTGCGCCCGGCCAATGGGGTGAAGCTGTCGCAGATTGCTGCCCTGCAGGACAATCTGGCCCTGGAGCTTGCGGCCAAAAGCATCCGTATGGAGTTGCCCATTCCCGGCAAGTCGCTGGTGGGGATTGAGGTTCCGAACCGGACTACGACCATGGTGCGCCTGAGAGATGTGATGCAAAGCAAGGACTTTGTTGAAAACAAGACTCGGCTGGCTTTTGTTTTGGGCAGGGACGTGGCGGGCCACCCGGTCTTGGCCGATTTGGCCAAGATGCCGCATTTGCTGATCGCGGGTTCTACTGGCACGGGCAAAAGCGTGGGTATTAACACGCTCTTGATTTCCCTGCTTTACCGCAATACTCCCCAGGACGTCAGGTTTATTATTATTGATCCGAAAAGGGTTGAGCTCAGCCTGTATAATGGCATTCCACACCTGCTTACCCCGGTGGTGACCGATCACGAGAAAGCCGTGAACGCCCTTAAGTGGGCAGTCTCGGAAATGGACAGGCGCTACCGGTTGCTGGCGGAAACCAACCACAGGAACATTTTGGAATACAACCAGGATGTTGAACTAAAGATGCCGTATCTGGTGGTGGTCGTGGATGAACTAGCCGACCTCATGGCCGTGGCCCAGGCAGATGTTGAATCAACAATCGTGCGTTTGGCGCAGATGGCCCGTGCTGTCGGTATCCACCTGGTACTGGCGACCCAGCACCCGAGCGTGGATATTATTACAGGGGTTATTAAAGCTAACATAACTTCGCGCGTTGCCTATACCGTAGCCAGCCAGATTAACAGCCGGGTAATTATTGACTCCGGCGGCGCTGAAAAATTGCTTGGTAACGGCGACTTGCTTTTTGTCAGCGCTGAGAGCACCAAGCCCCGGCGCATCCAGGGCGCGTTTATCGGTTCTGCCGAAGTAAAGAAAGTCGCAGACTTCTTCAAGAACCAGGCGGGTGCGGTGATCTACGATGAGACCATTTTGGAAAAACCGAAAAGGTCCACAGGCGTTCCGGGCATGGAGGAAGAGGAGGACCGGGATCCTTTGTTTGAAGAAGCCCAGGATGTTGTCCAAAAAGCCGGCAAGGCTTCCACCACTTTTTTGCAGAGGCATTTGGGTATCGGTTATGCCCGGGCCGCTAGAATCATGGACCAGCTGGAACAGGCTCATATTGTCGGTCCTGGTGAAGGGGCTAAGCCGCGCGAAGTCTACGGCACAATCCCCGCGGGCGAGAAGGCTGAGTACGGGATTGACGAAGAGCACGAGTAGTTTGTTTTCCGCAGCCGAATAACGCAAGAGATCAGATGTTTTTAAGGAGATGTTATGGCCTTTGAGAAGAAAAAAATCCGTACGGAAACCCTGCCGGAATACCTTACCGAAGTCAGGAAAAATGCCAGTTTAACTCTTGAAGAAGTTTCCGTAAAAACCGGAATTAAACAAGTTTTTTTGGTTAGCCTGGAATCGGGAAATTATTCCAAATTGCCGGCAGACGTTTATGTCTGCGGCTTTTTAAGGCAGCTCGCCGAGATGTACAACGTTGAAACGGAAAGCCTGGTTATGCAGTTTAAAAAAGAAAAAAATATTTTTGTCCAGATGCGCGGCAAAGAGGCGGATGAGAAAAAAAATTGGAAAGAGTTTTTTAGGCGCATGACAATTACTCCAAAAATACTGACTATTGTGCTGGCAGCGGTTTTTGTGGCCGCAACTTTGGCTTATATCGTCTGGCAGGTTTTTTCAATTAATCGCCTACCTTCTCTGGAAGTCTTTGAGCCCCAGCCCAACCAGGTAGTGAGGAGTTCTTTTGTGAAAGTTAAAGGCCAGACCGACCCCGGCATGTCCGTCACGGTAAACGGCCAAGGCGTGTTTGTGGAGAGTAGCGGCAGTTTTGAAACTCAACTGAGCCTGACCTCGGGACCCAAGGATATTGTCGTGGCCGCAAAAAACAAGTTTGATAAAACCGTGGCCAAAAACATCACCATCATCGGCGAGTTGGAGCCGTCGGCGCTTTCTGCCTCTCCGGAAAACAAAGTTGAGCTGAGATTGAATTTTACCGCCGATGTAGATGTTTCCTATAGTTTGGACGACGGTGAGAAGGCTGCCGCCTCTTTTCGCAAAGGTGATTCAAAAGTTTTGTCAGGGCAAAAGAAAATTGTCCTGTCAGTCTCCGATGCCGGTGCCACCGAAGCCATACTGGGCGGCCAGAACTTGGGAGTACTGGGCCGGCCAGGCGAAGCGCTTTCCAACATCTCGTTTTCCGCCGACACCACAAAAGTTGCCCCGTAAGCCGAGGCAGTGGATAACCAGGGTTGACATTAGGTGAACAATCGTTTACTATAATAGGGAACAAGAATTAAATTTAGTGCATATGGCGAAACAAACAACAAAAAGCCCGAATGATTCGGGGAAATGGAAAGCGGTTACCAGCGCGATGGACCAGATTCAGGATAAGTTTGGCGCGGGTAGTATAATGAAACTTTCGGATTCCAAAACTATGGATGTCGCATCCACGCCTACCGGCAGTATCAGCCTGGATTTGGCTCTAGGGGTGGGAGGGATCCCCAAAGGGCGGGTAGTGGAAATTTACGGCCCGGAGTCTTCCGGAAAAACCACCTTAACCCTGCATATGATTGCAGAAATTCAGAAAAAGGGCGGGTTGGCTGCTTTTATAGATGCGGAGCACGCTTTGGACCCAGAGTATGCAAAAAGGATTGGTGTAAAGTTGGAAGACTTGCTTATTTCCCAGCCGGACAACGGCGAGCAGGCTTTGGATATTTGCGAGACTTTGGTGCGGAGCAATGGCTTGGATTTAATCGTGATTGACTCTGTCGCGGCCCTGACCCCCAGGAACGAGATTGAAGGCGAGATGGGCGATTCGCACATGGGGCTCCAGGCCAGGCTCATGAGCCAAGCTTTAAGAAAGCTGACAGCCATAATTTCCAAAACCAACACAACGGTTATTTTTATCAACCAGATTCGCATGAAGATCGGGGTGATGTTCGGCAACCCAGAAACCACCACGGGCGGCAACGCCTTGAAGTTTTACGCCTCAGTCAGGATTGAAGTCAGGCGCAATGCCCAGATAAAAAACGGCGATAAAATCATTGGCAACCGGGTTAAGGTGAAGATTGTTAAGAATAAGGTGGCCCCGCCGTTTAAAACCGCGGAGTTTGACATTATGTATAACGAGGGCATTTCCGCTTCTGGTGATTTGCTGGATACGGGCGTGGCTTTGGGGGTCATTGAAAAAAGCGGTAATACTCACCTGTTCGGAGATATAAAGCTGGGCGTTGGCCGCGAGAATGCCAAAGTGTTTTTGAAAGAAAACCCCAAGGTGTTTAAGGCCATAGACCAGGCAGTCCGTGAAAAGGTTAAGAATGGCGAGCTGCCACAAAGCAAGCCCGAAGCGGAAAGCCAGGTAGAATAGCTGTTGTTAAAAAAGCTCGCCGTAAAAGGCGGGCTTTTTACATTACCGGTAAAATGCTAAAATCTAAATCATGGAAACCAGAGAAAAATATTGCAGTCTAGATATAGAAACTACGGGCTTTGACCCGCTGACCGAAGAAATCCTGGAAGTGGGTTTTGTTTTTTTTGAGGCCACGGCCAAGGGATTTAAGGCCACTGAAGAGTGGACCCAGGTTTTCAGGCCCCACAAGGCTGTTAGTCCGAAAATTTTGGGTCTAACCGGCATCACCCAGGGCGAATTGGACAAGGCCCCAGAATTCGGCGAATTCGCCGGCTTTTTGCAGCAAAAGCTGGGGGAAGCTGTAATCGTCGGCCACAATATTGCCTTTGATGCAAAATTTTTGGAGAGTAAAGGCTTAAAGCTTTCTGGCAAACTTTTGGATACCATGGATTTGGTCCAGTGGCTTTTGCCCACACACCATTCCTATAATTTGGAAAATCTCATGCACTATTTCCGGATTGCCCATAAGGATGCACATAGGGCGCTGGCTGACGCCAAGGCCGCTTTGCAGGTTCTGGAAAAACTCATGGGCATTTATTCCGGCCTTAAGTCCGAGCTTAGAAAAAAGATTTTAGAAATTACGGAACCATACCAGTTTTCATGGCAGCCGCTGCTTGCTTTGGCCAACACCAATGAAAAGGCGTTCCAGCCAGGGAAAAATACCAGGCCGGCTTCAAAGAAGAAAGCTCTGAAACAAACCCAGGTTTTTGAAGATTTTAAGTTGCAGAGCGGGGCGTTGTATGATTTTCCGCTTTTTACCAATTATCCTGGGGTTTTGTTGGAAAAATTGGCAAAGCAGAAAGGTAAAACCTTACTGGTCGTGCCCAAAACCGGGCTGGTAATGGAATATTGGCAGAAAGGCCTGGCTGAAGCAGTGTTTTCTCCAGCAGATGTGTTTAACGCCGCAAGCTTAAGCTCCCTGATTGAAAAAGAGGGCAAGAGCGCGGAGGAGGCCAGGTTTCTGCTTAAAATGCTGGTTTGGCAGGCGACCAATTGGCAAACCGGCAGCCTTTTGGATTTAAACCTGACTTTTTTTGGCGGGCAATTTAAAACCGCGGTTTCAAACAGTGATTTTTCCGTGGACCCAGCAGCTAAAACCTGGGTCTGTGATACCCAGACCTTTTTAGAGCTGTCAAAAAAGCATGGTTTGCTGGCTGACCGTTTTGTTGTTGTCGCCGGACTGCCGGAATTGGAAAATGCCTTGAATTCAGGCATCAGCCACAGGGTTTCCTGGGGCTTTGTTTCTTATTTGCTCAAGTCTTACTATAACCCCGAAACCCAGAGCGGCAGCGAAAAGCAAGAGAAAGCAGTAAAGACGGCCCTCAATGACGCAGATTTGTTTTTTGGCTTGGCTAACGGCCTTTTGAAGGAAAAGCCCGAGGGCTTTGAGTATTTTAAGGTTTTACCGCAGACAGAAGTTCTTGAAAATTTTCAAAAAGTTAAGCAAGCTGCCCAAAACTATGCGGAAAAGCTTATGCAAACAGCAGAGGATTTAGACTCGGAGCCTTTAAAGGAAACAGCTTCAAACCTGCGGGGTTTCTTCATACAGGTTCCGAACCGGGTAAAATGGGTTGAGCTGGCCGAAGGGCGCTGTGTCTTTTTTGACAATCCGATTAACCTGAAAGAGAGCATGGATGAGGCTTCCGCCGCTACGGGGAAAATTTGTTTTGCAGATTCACTTAACCAGACAGGAGTTATTAATTTGTTTTTGTCCCGTTTGGGGTTGGGGGAGTTGAATATCAAACAAGTGGCCCTAAAGCCTCAGAAGAGGAAGGTAACCGTACAGGGCGACTTGTTTTCAGGGTTTTTTGGCAAAGGGAAGGTTGGTTGTGTGATTTACAGCACTGCTTTGGCCGGAGACGGCCTAAAGAAATACATAAAACCAGCTAGCTTGCCGGCCGCGGTGCTTTTAGGGAGCCCGATGCAGGTTAAAGAGCTCTATGAACAAAACTATGAGGAGTTTCAGGCCTACGCCAATGTGTTGTCCCAGAATAGTTCAGGCGGCAGCAACAAACTCTTTAGGAATTTTGAAATATACGAAGAAAGTTTGCTTTTGGCCACGGATAAGCTGATTTTAAGGTATTTAAACGATGCCCCCGCCAGCTCTTTGGACAGGCTGGAGGTTAAAACTCTGGTTCTGGCCCATTTGCCTTTTGAACAATACACGCACCCGTATTTGGAAGCCGTTGCCAACACCTACGACCGGCCTTTTGAGCAGTTCAGTTTGCCCAGGGCGGTTTATAATCTTGGCCGAATTTTGGGTTTTTTCCACACAGATTTATTAAAGCAGGTGGTCATAGCTGATCCTAAGCTGTCCAAGGAATACGCTAGCGCCTTTATTGATTTTGTAGAGAAAGTAGGGAGCTTTAAGGTTAAGATTGGTTGATTCAACAGTTTATCCACAGGTTATAAAAAATACCAAATCGGGTAAAAAACGTTATGAGTTATAAGCGAAATATAAAATTTAGTTATAAATAAGCCAAAACTTTTCATCACTAGGGCATATTCTTGACAGCCAGTAAATACCTTGATATGATAAAGATACTGAAGTTGTGGATAAAAAGCTCTTTTACAAAAAAATAACTGCACTGAGGAAAACTGCCTTGAATCTTTAACATATTGAGGGCAATTTTCCTCTTAACTCCTCGTCATAGCCTGTCCAATCCAGGCTGATTGTAAAACAAAAACAAAAATGAAGCTTGCCTATCATCCCCATGAAGGCAAAAGGTTGTTTCAAAATAAAACAGCCAAAATTGTTAGGTCTTTTAGACCCCAAGAGGAGTTTCGAGTGCAGTTTTAAAGCAGATTGGGCATAAAACGCTTCTCTTTGGCTGTTACGCCAAAGAAGGCCTAAATTGACAGAGTGTTAGCACCTGCAGTAGGTTTAGGGTTTAAAGTTTTTAAACCTTGGATCTACTGCGGGGACTATCCGATCAATTTGGGTTACAAGCGCCCACGACGGTCAATTTATTCAATTTAAAGTGGCCCCAGTCGGGGCGCTTTTTCATTTGTGCAGGCATTTTGGGTAGGTTATAATAGTTGTAAGATTAAGCAGAATAAATTAGGAGCTAAGAAATATGTTATCCCAAGAATTTGTCAGCGAAATGAAGCAGAAACTGGTTGAGTCCAAAGAAAAACTGGAGCAAGATTTGGCTGGTCTCTCGCCTCATACGGAAATTGGCAGCAATCCCGACGAAAGTGCCGAAGAAGTTGAGCTGGACGAGGTGAACCGGGACATGATCGCCCGCATTAACCTGGATTTGGCTAAAATTAACAAAGCTTTGGAAAAAATTGAGGCTGGCACTTACGGGGTGGATGACGCGGGCAACCAGATTTCAGAAGCCCGCCTCCGGGTTTTGCCTTGGGCAGACAAAGCAATCTAAACAGAAGTATTTTTAAATTATGGATAAAGACCGGGCATCCCGAATGAAGAGAGGTGTGGGTTGGGTGGCGGTCTTTTTTTTATTGATTTTGGTTGACCAGGTTTTAAAAGGCTTGGCCAAAGACACCTTTTTAAACCAAAATTTTGCGTTTAGCCTGCCGCTGCCAGCCTGGCTGATGTACGCGGTTTACGCCGGGGTGTTGTGTGTCTCCGGTAACTACTTAATAAAACATCACCGGCAATTAAGCCTCTGGCAGCAAGCGGGCTGGCTCCTCATTTGGGCCGGCGCTTTCTCCAATATCGGCGAACGGATAGTTTTGGGCCACGTCCGCGATTTTATTTATATTACTCTTTTTGGTTTGACCGGGATTTACAATTTGGCTGACGGCTATATCCTGTTGGGTATCGCAGTTTTATTTTTTAAAGACAGAAAAGTAGAAAAGCAGGGTTAAATTTATGATTGCCAAGGTTTTTTCTGCCGCTGTAATCGGCTTGGATGCGGAAAAGATAGAGGTTGAGGCCGATGTGTCTAACGGGCTGCCGGCTACTATTGTGGTGGGCCTTCCGGATGCCGCTGTGCAGGAGTCGCGCGAAAGGGTGAAGACCGCCATAAAAAATTCCGGATTGAGCTATCCCCAGACGCGGGTTTCGGTCAATCTGGCCCCCGCTGATGTGCCCAAGCTGGGGACAGTCTTAGATTTGCCCATTGCCCTGGCCGTTCTGCTTGCTGCCGAGCAAGTGGTTTTTAATTGTGAAAACCGAATTTTTATGGGAGAACTGTCGCTGGACGGTAGGCTTAGGGCCGTACCGGGCGCTTTGGCCGTGGCGCTCGCAGCCCGCAGACAAGGCTTCCTTGAAATTTATGTGCCTGCGGATAACGCCGCGGAAGCTTCCTTGGTGGAAGGTATAAAAGTCTTTGCCGTACCCAGCTTAAAAAGCCTGCTTGAGCATTTGTTGGGAGTGAAAACGCTTGAAGCTGAAGCCGTCTTTGACCCCAGCTCTGTTTTGCAGAATTCAGCTCCGGTTTTGGACATGAAAGATATCGCGGGCCAGGAACTGGCCAAACGGGCTTTGGAAATCGCCGCATCAGGCGGGCATAATCTGCTGCTGTCCGGGCCGCCCGGCAGCGGCAAGACGCTGCTGGCCAGAGCTATGGCGGGAATTTTGCCCAATTTGTCTTTGGAGGAAGCCCTGGAGCTGACCAAAATCTATAGTATCTCCGGAAAGCTTCAGAGCAGTTTCATAACCAGCCGCCCGGTGAGGAGCCCGCACCACACCACTTCCAATGTCGCATTGGTTGGGGGTGGGGCAGTGCCCAAACCGGGTGAAATTACCTTGTCACACCGCGGCGTCTTGTTTCTGGATGAGTTCCCTGAATTTCCGAGAAATGTTCTGGAAGCGCTGAGGCAGCCTTTGGAAGACGGTGTGGTTACGGTTTCCCGGGCCGCCGGCAGCCTGACTTTTCCCGCCAAGTTCACTTTGGTGGCCGCCCAGAACCCCTGCCCCTGCGGCTATTACGGAGACGCTTCCAAAAAATGTCTTTGCACGCCGACACAGATTTTCAAGTACCAGAAAAAAGTCTCCGGGCCGCTTTTGGACCGCATTGACCTGCATGTGGAAGTGCCGCGTTTGCCTTACGAAAAAATCGCCGGCGAAAACCGCAATGAGGATTCGGCAGCCGTGAAAGCCAGAGTGGAGAAAGTCCGAAAAGTCCAGAATCAGAGGTTTGGCCGTTCCAAAACCAATTCGGAAATGAGCCTCCAGGAGTTGAAGGCTTTTTGCGTTTTAGGCGCGCAGGAGCAGGCTTTTTTAAAGCAGGCCATGAAGCAGTTCAATTTTTCCGGACGCAGCCTGCACCGGATTTTAAAAGTTGCCCGCACCATTGCCGACCTTTTCGGCAGCGAGGAGATAACCCTGCAGCATTTGGCTGAAGCTGTCCAGTACCGCCCAAAAACTGAGTAGGAGTAGCACGGGGCTCTTTGGTGTTGTATAATAAGGTTGTGTTTTGATAATTGAATTACTCAACTAACAATCCATTATGGCGCAAAAGAAAGTTCGCAAGGCAATCATTCCAGCTGCAGGTTTCGGAACCAGGTTTTTACCGGCCACAAAGGCCATGCCCAAAGAAATGCTGCCAATCGTTGATAAGCCGATTATCCAGTATGTGGTGGAAGAAGCGGTTGCTGCCGGCATAGAGGATATTATAATAGTTACCGGCTGGCACAAGCGTACCATTGAAGATCATTTTGATTATCCGTTTGAGTTGGAAAAACGCTTGGAGCAGGCAGGCAAGCACGAGCAGGCGGAAGAGGTCAGGAAGATTGCGGAATTGGCAAACTTTATTTACATCCGCCAGAAAGGCACTTACGGCAACGGCACGCCCGTGCTGAATGCGCGGCAGGTGATTGGTGACGAGCCATTTGCAGTCTTATGGGGGGATGAGTTTATTTATTCCAATCCGCCCCGCTTAAAACAGATGATGGATGCTTGGGAGAAATATGGCGTGCCCAACATTTCCGCGGTCAGGGTTCCCGAGACTTCGGTTGACCGGTATGGTATTGCGGACGTGAAAGATGTCGCTCCGGGCGTATTTAAAATCAATCGGATGGTGGAAAAACCGGCAGTCGGCACAGCGCCTTCCAATTTGGCGGCGCATGGCGCCTACATAATGCCGCCTCGGATTTTTGAGCTTTTAGCCGAAGCCAGGCCGGGCAAAGGCGGCGAGATTTGGCTGCCCGAAGCCGTGGATAAGCTGGCGCACGAACAGGATGTCTATGCAATTGAGATTCAGAATGGCAAGTATTACGACACTGGCAACAAGCTTGAGTACCTGAAAGCCGTGGTGGACTTTGGTCTCAAACACGAAGACCTGCGGCAAGAATTCGGCGAGTATTTAAAAAACATGAAAATATAAAAAATATTTATGAAACAAAAAACAAAATTCGGCATGGCCAAAGTTGTGGCCGCAGCCCTGTCCCTGGTTTTTTTGGCTGCAGGCTGCGGGGGCTCCAAGACCGCCGGCCCGACTGGCCCCATTACCATTAAGATTTGGAAAACTTTTGAAGACAGTGAAAATTTGCAGGCGCTGTTTGACGAGTACCGGCAAAAGCATCCTAACGTAGAAATAGTCTACACCAAAAAGAACATAGAAAACTATGAAGAGGATTTGGTGGACGCGCTGGCTTCCGGCAGCGGCCCGGATATTTTTTCCATCCACAATGACTGGCTGCCCAGGTATTTGGATAAAACCGCGCCGGCTCCGGACAAGACTTTTTTATTTAAGGACTACAAGGATACATTTGTGGATGCTGTGGTCCAGGATTTTACCAAAGACAACAAAATTTACGGTACGGCCATGGCAGTTGATTCTTTGGCTCTTTACTACAACAAGGATATTATGGGCAGCGCGGGCATTGCCGTGCCGCCGAAGACCTGGGACGAACTCGCTTCCCATGTGCAGAGGCTTAAGCGAAGCGATGGCAGGGGTTATTTTTCCCAGAGCGGGGCAGCCATTGGCACTAACGGGAACGTAAACCGGGCGGTTGATATTTTGTATCTGTTTATGCTCCAGCAGCGCACCGTGCCGTTTAATTCGGACGGGACCGAACCGCAGTTTGCGCGGGATGTTTCCAAAGACGGCAATCGCTTCTACCCCGGCCAGGCAGCTTTGGATTTTTACACCTCTTTTGCCAATCCGGTCAGTATGAATTACAACTGGAATGCCAGAAGCGACTACTCCATAGATGCTTTTGCAAACGGGCGGGCCGCTTATTTATATTCTTACTCCTATACCCGGCAGTCCCTTTTGCAGAAAAACCCCAATTTGAACTTTGACGTGGCACCGGTGCCTCAGCCCGATTTGGACCAGCCCAGCGTGAACTTTGCCAATTATTGGGGCGAAGTGGTTTCCAAGCAGAGCAAAAACCAGGCCGTGGCCTGGGATTTGTTGAAGTTCCTTTCCAGCAAAGGCGCGCTGGACAAGTATTACGCCAAGAATAAACAGCCCTCTTCGCGCAAGGACCTGATTGAACTGCAAATTAACGATCCGGAAATCGGGGTTTTTGCCCATGCGAATCTGACGGCCAAAACTTTCTACAAGCCGAACCAGACAAAAATAGACAACATCTTCGGCAAAATGATAGACAATGTCATCCTAAACGGCGTCAGCATCCAGGATGCGCTGTCCCAAGCGGAACAGCAGGCTGCCGTGGTTGCCAGGAGTTATCAGTAGGCCGAGTTTGGAGTTTTTGCTGTTTTATGGTATTTTAAAAGCAAAGCTCATGCTAACTTTGAAACAAAAAAACTATTTAAAAATTTGCGGCCTGGTTTTGCTTTTAACTCTGCCCGTCTTTGCACAGGCCCGCGGGTTGGTGCCTTGCGGCGGCGACGGTGAAAAAACCTGCTCAGTCGGAGATATTTTTGCGCTCATCGCCCGCGTGACCAATTGGCTGATTATGGCCGCCGGGGTCTACGCCGTCTACAAAATCGTTAATGCCGGGTTCATGCTCGTCATTTCCATGGGCAATGAAGAGGCTATCACCAAAAACCGCAAGGCCATTTCCAATGCCGTGGTCGGCCTGGTTTTAAGCCTTATGGCTTTTATGATGATTAACACCGTGGTTAATATCATTTTGCGCGGTGCGACCAATGACCCGAAATGCAAAATTGATTTCGCGAGCCCCTTAACCTACCTCTCCACCAAGGGTGTGGATGAGTGTAATAAAACTAATCCCGGGAAATAAAAATATGATAAAAAAAATATTAAGCTTCGGATTTTTATCCTTATGTTTTGGTTTGGTTTTTTTGACTCAACCCAAAACAGCTGACGCGGCTTGCAGCTACAATATTACCCGCATGGATTCCCAAAGCAGCGTGACCAGCACGGGCAGTCTGAATATCAACTATGCGGTCAAACGTTCCGGAACTTCGGGGGATTGCCAAAATACCCCAAGGTTTAATTTTTACGCCCACGCCAGTTATGACCAGTTTGTCAGCGCCGGTGAAGGCGGGACCATGGTTCATTTTGACACCATTGATTTAAAACAAATCACCGCGCAGTTTAACGGTGATACGGCCCAGGGCAGTTTTAGTTACAGCTTAAGCGGCTTTCCTTGGTGTAACCTGTCCAACAAAAATAGGTTAAGTTTGTTTATGCGCGTATATGACGGAGGGCCGGTAGCCACAAGCGGAGACTGGAACGTTAATGTTACGGGCACGACTTGCACCCAGGGCGGCACCGGGGGCGCAAAAACTTTGACTTTAAATTTTGACCGTGCCAGCTACAACAAAGGAGATTATATTGACGTTTTTGCCACGCTCTCAAACACGAGCGGGGCAAAGGACGTGGAAATGGTGACTTATGTGGGGAGCCAAGTCGTGGGCTCTTTTCAGGTTAGCGCCGCAGCCTTGTCCACCCCGCAAAAACAGCGGGTGACGGTGGGTACGGGTACCGGCTTTGTTGACGGCACCAATACCATCAAAGTGGCTATGTATGAGGCTGGGTCCAACCGCAACCTGCTTTACGCGCAGGGTACGGCCAGCGTGCAAGCAGCCGGCTTGGGGACAACCGCCGGCACTGGGGGCGGAACGGGTGGTACTGGCACCGGAGGCACCGGAGGCACTGGGGGCGGAACGGGTGGTACTGGCACCGGAGGCACCGGAGGCACTGGGGGCGGAACGGGTGGTGGCGCAGGTACTGGTGATACTCTGATTAATCCTCTCCCGATTGATAATTGACCAACGCGCTGACCGGTATGTTTCTCTATATCGTGAAGGGTTTCCTAGGTATTATTGGAATATGGGGAGTTCTCTTTGTTATTATTGGCGGTTTCCGCATGGTTATGGCTGCGGGCAACGAAGAACAGTACTTGGCGGCAAAAAAAACCATCACTTGGGCTATTTTGGGAGTACTGGTTGCCGTCATGTCCTTTAGCATAATTGCCATTGTCCAAAATTTGGTCGGAGTTGATTATACAAAAATTCAAAATGCCCAACCACCTAAATAATATGAAAAAAATATTTTTTTTGCTTTGCGCTTCTTTTTTCCTTGTCGGCTTTTCCCCGGCCCTGGCCGCGGATTCCGGCTGTTCCGGTTTTGAGTCCCAGTTTAATTTTTTGGGCAGTGCAGATAAGGTAGACCTCTCAACCGGCTTGCCCAAAGTCTGCACCGCAGGCTCGCCCCTCCTCCACTGCCACCGCCTCCGGTACCGCCTCCACCTGTGCCACCGCCTCCGGT
>JAMDEL010000096.1:0-576 GCA_023487095.1 Patescibacteria group bacterium | reverse complement strand
AGGCGTAATCGCCGTGGTGTTTATTATCGTGGGCGGCTACATGTATTTGACTTCCGCCGGCAATGAGGAGGCCGCTGAAAAGGGTCGAAAAGTTTTGACCAACGCCATCATCGGGCTGATTATCATCATACTTTCAGCGGCGATTATCAGGATTGTGGTTAACACTTTGGATTCCAGCAGCAGCTCAAGCGGCGGTACCCAACAAGGGGGAGGTACCGGAGGCGGTGGCACAGGTGGAGGCGGTACCGGAGGCGGTGGCACAGGTGGAGGCGGTACCGGAGGCGGTGGCAGTGGAGGAGGGGCGAGCAATCAAGATTTGGCTACTTTAAAGAGCGGGTTCCAAGTTAATTCTACCCAGGTTTCGTTCAGTCTTCCCCAGACAAGCGACAGCGCCATCAAAGCGGCTTGCGGGGTGCAAAGTATTGGCAGCAATGTGGCCATTTCAGCCAAGGTGGGAACAAAAGAACTGGGCCGCTCCGGCCTGACTCTGCAGGGCCAGAATTACGTGGGCAGTTTTTCAGTCAGTTCGGGCGACTTTAATCCCCAAACCGATACGGTCTATGTTTACGTCTGCTA
>JAMDEL010000073.1 GCA_023487095.1 Patescibacteria group bacterium | reverse complement strand
AGAAACGCAGCCGCTGCCCCTGCCGTCCAAAGAGCACGGCCTAAAGCTGCCAATTCTTATGTACCATCATATCGGCAACCCGCCGCCGAATCCGGGGAAAATCCGTATTGACCTTACAGTGTCAGTAGAAAACTTTAGGCAACAGGTCAAATGGCTAAAGGACAACGGCTACACGAGCGTTAAATTTTCGGACCTGTACAACTACTCAGTGGGCAAGGCCAGGCTTCCGGCCAAACCGGTCATACTGTCTTTTGACGACGGCTACCAGGATGCTTTTGATAACGCCGTCCCAGCCCTAAGGGAGCAGGGGATGGTGGGCAGCTTCGCCATTATTACCCAGTACCCGGCAACCCACAGCGGCACCAACTTTTATGCGGACTGGGACGAAATTAAGGCCGCTTACAGCCAGGGCATGGAAATAGTTTCGCACACCCAGGACCACTTTGACCGGCAGAACCCCAAATACAATGAAAAGTTTATTTCCGACAACCTTAAAGGCTCCATTGCCGACATCCAAAACCACCTTGGCTTAGCCACCAACGTGCTTATTTACCCCTACGGGCGATATACGCCCAAATACCTCAAACTGGCCGAGGAAGCAGGCTTTAAAATTGGCATAACCGTACACTCGGGCAATATCGTAGACTTAAACAACCTGATGGAAGTCCCCAGGGTCAGGGTACACAACAGCACCTCGCTGGAAAAGTTTGCTAGGTTGGTTGAAAGATAAGCTAAAACAGCAGCTCCAAAAAACGGAAACGGCCCGACAAGTCCTTATGAAAAACCTGGCCCCCCAGAGGCAGGTTGTGTTTTGCAATTTTCCCCAGGCGCGCTTTCTGGCGAGGATCAAACTCAAGGAATACGGCCTTGGGTTTTTGTTTCAAGGCCGCCACCTGTTTTGTCAGGCGAGTAATTTCCCTTAAGCCGGATTGCGATGTAAACAAGGCTATTTGCGGCTCAAATTTAAGGCCCAAGGTTTCAACACGGGTATTGTTCTTCCAAGCTTTCCAGCCGTAGGGCAAATTGGCGACAACAACATCAAAGTCGCCCTTGATGTTGTTTAATAAGTTACTTTTATAAAATCTTATTTTTAGGCCTTGCCTCCTGGCGTTTTGCCGGGCAACCAGCAGAGCCCTGCCTGAAATGTCTGACCCTGCAACCTCTGCCTGCTTTCCTAAAAATTTCGCGAGCGCAATTGCTATGCAGCCGCTGCCTGTCCCAACATCCAAAATTTTTATTTTCCTTTTTTTTGAATTCCATGACTTTACCAAGCTGACCACTCTCTCCACCATAGCTTCTGTATCGGGGCGGGGGATGAGCGTATGGCTGTTAACTTTAAAGTTTAAACCCATAAATTCCTGATTGCCTAAAATATAGGCAATGGGTTCGCCTTTTTGCCGGCGCTGAATAAAGCCTGCCAATCTTTTGAACTGGCTGCCGGAAAGCTGGTGGTTCGGGTTCAAAAACAAAAACTCCTTGGGCTTGCTGATTGCTCGGGCCAAAAGGAGTTCAATTTCCAGTTCGGGATATTTTTTTATTATCTTCCTGACTGTCATTTTTTCAAAGCTTCTTTTTTAGCTTCAATGTCGGCTTTGAGGAGCGCGTTGATTATGGGTTCCAGCTTGCCTTCCATAATTAAGTTAATCTGGTTGAAGTTCTGGTTAATGCGATGGTCAGTCACGCGGTCCTGGGGGAAATTGTAAGTGCGGATTTTTTCGGACCGGTCGCCGGTGCCAATCTGGCTCTTGGTCAGGCTGCGGATTTTTTTGTCTTCAATTTCCTGGTAATGCGCAGCCACCCTGGCGCGGATGACGGCCAAAGCCTTTTCCCGGTTCTGGGCCTGACTGCGCTCGTCTTGGCACTGGGCGGTAATACCCGTAGGGATATGGACAATGCGGATAGCACTATATGTAGTATTTACTGACTGCCCGCCATGCCCCGAAGAAGTAGTAGCTTCAATCTTCAGGTCTTTAGGGTCAATGGCGTAATCTTTTTCCTCCAGCTCCGGCAAAACCGCCACGGTGATGGTGGAAGTGTGGACCCGGCCGCTCTTTTCCGTTTCCGGCACGCGCTGTACCCGGTGTACGCCCGATTCGTACTTGAACAGGCTGTACGGGCCGTCGCCCTGGCCGCGGCCTTTGATTTCAAAAATCACTTCCTTAAAGCCGCCCGCATCCGAACGGGAAGAGGAAACAATAAACGGCTTCCACTTGTTCTCTTCCGAAAACTTGCCGTAAGCTCGGAACATTTCCGCAACAAACAGGGTGGACTCATCGCCGCCCGCCCCGGCACGGATTTCCACAATGCAATTTTTGTCATTGTTGGGATCCCTGGGCAGCAAGGCTTCCTCAATAGCAGATTCAAGGTTAGAAATTTCAAGCTTAAGTTTTTCTGTTTCTTGTCCCGCCATCTGTGCCAGCTCAGGCTCGTCTGTTTTGGCTAACTCTTCGGCGCTGGCCAAATCTTCTTCCGCCTTCTTAAGGCGATTTATTTTGTCCACCACGGGCTGCAGCTCAGCCTGGCGCCTTCCCAAACGGGCAATATCAACACCACCGCCGGCCATTTGTGCGGTTATTTCGTCATACTCAGCAACGATTTTTAAAAAAGAGGCTTCCATATTTACTCCACAATCTTAACACAAAAATACCCTCCATTACAGAGGGTATGAATGTTAAAGTTATTTCTTGGCCCGGGGCTTTCTGGGTTTTTTGACCTTGGTCTCGGATTTCTTCTGGGCCGCAACCGCCGTGCGCTTCTTAAACTTGTCCACGGTACCGGTAGTGTCCAGCAATTTTTGCTTGCCGGTATAAAACGGGTGGCAGGCGCTGCAGACTTCGGTATGGAGAGTTTCCTGCGTTGAGCCGGTGGTGAAAGTATTGCCGCAGGCACAGGTGACTTTGGCGTTCGGGTAATATTTGGGGTGAATTCCTTGCTTCATAAAATCCTTTGTAATTTAAGTGCTCACTTATTTTACCACCACTTGCAATTTTGGTCAAGGGATGATATAATTTAAACCGCTTTGTATTACGGCTTTAAATAAGCCAAAATACGCAAAACTCATTAACTATCACACCCCCTAAGGTTATCCTGACCCGCCTTTAAAGCGTAGGTTTACGGGGGTGGACGTGAAAGGATAAGCCATGAAAGAGATTACTCTTTTAGACTTGCTCAAAACCGGCGCGCATTTCGGCCACACCACCTCCAGGTGGAACCCGAAAATGAAGCCATATATTTATACCGTCAGGAGCGGTATACATATTTTAGATTTGGAAAAAACCAAGCAGGCTCTTATAAAAGCCCTGGATTTTGCCAAAGATACTGCCTCCAAAGGCGGAACCATCCTCTTCGTGGGCACCAAGAAACAGACCCGCGAAATCGTAAAGAACGCCGCCATTGAATGCGGCATGCCCTATGTCAACGTGCGCTGGCTGGGCGGCACCTTTACCAACTTCCGCACCATCCAGAAAACCATCCGCAAGCTGGAAAAATTGGAAAGCATGAAAGCCACGGGCGAACTGGAAAGCCATTACACAAAAAAGGAACGCCTCATGGTGGAACGCGAAATTGAAAAGCTGGAAAAACTTTTTGAAGGCATTAAGAACTTAAAGCGCCTGCCCGAAGCGATCTTTGTCACCGATGTAAAGCATGAGGATATTGCCGTGACCGAAGCCAGAAAAAGCAAAGTCAAAGTTATCGGTCTGGTAGACACCAACTGCAACCCGGACAGCGTGGACTATATGGTGCCCTGCAATGACGATGCCACCAAAGCAGTGGAACTCATCTGCAAAGCCATGTCCGAGACCATTACCACCAGCCGGCAGGCACAGGCAGCAGTTGCAGCCAAAACCGCGTAAAAACCAAACTATTAATTTTATTCACTCCGATGTCAAACGATTTGTTAAAAGAACTCCGAGAGGCCACGGGCGCCGGCATTTTGGAAATTAAGCAGGCCCTGGAAGAAGCTAGCGGCGACAAGGAAAAAGCCGTGGAAATCCTCCGTAAAAAAGGCGGGCTGAAGCTGGGCAAAAAAGCCGACCGCGTGACCAAAGAGGGCATAGTGGAAGCCTATATCCACCCTGGTGCCAAAGTGGGCGTCCTCTTGGAACTCAACTGCGAAACCGATTTCGTAGCCCGCACCGATGCTTTTAAAAACCTTGCCAAAGACTTGGCCCTGCACGTGGCTGCCGCTTCTCCTTTGTACGTTTCTCCGGCCGATGTGCCCCAGGAAATTCAAGATAAAGAAAAGGAAATTTACCAAGAACAGGTAAAAGGCAAGCCCGCGGATGTTGTAGGCAAAATTTTGGAAGGCAAACTGGCCAAATATTTTGAGGAAGTCTGCCTCCTGGAACAGCCGTACGTTAAAAACCCCGATATTAAAGTCAAAGATTTGCTGGGCGAAGCCGTTTCCAAGATTGGTGAAAATATCCAGGTGCGCAGGTTTTCCCGTTTTGTTTTGGGTAATTAGGTTTATTTGGTAAAATACAAAAGGGCGTAATTGCCCTTTTGAAAGCTTGCCAAATGTCTTACCACATCTTGCCAAATATTATCCTGATTCTTGCCATCCTGGGGCTCGTTGCGATGATTTTAAGGCGCCTGCCCGAAGCGGTCAGCGAAAAAGAGCACGAGTCCAACCTAGAGACTGTCCACGATAAGCTGGGCAAAAAAGGTTTGCCCGTGCTGGCTTTTTCCAAGCTTAAGACGGTCAGCCGCTTTTGGAGCCAAAAAGTCTGGCACTTTGTGCTGGAAGCCAAGGATTTAAAGCCAGCCGCGACAACGGGCTACAAG
>JAMDEL010000018.1 GCA_023487095.1 Patescibacteria group bacterium | reverse complement strand
CTCCACTTACACCATCGCAACTTCCACGGACTGGACCACATTTAACAATAAACAAGCGGCTCTTGTCAACCCGGTTACTGGCACCGGCACCGCCACCCAAATTGCATTTTGGGATACTGCTTCAAGTATAAATTCTGACTCAAATTTTTACTGGGACAACACCAATAAGCGCCTTGGAGTAGGTGGGACGCCTGGAACTGCAAAGCTGTATGTGAATGGCAATGTGGGTATTGGGACGACGAGTCCAAATACTTTACTTACTATCGGTGGTAGCTTACAAACTACATCTACTTACGGTTTGAATTTTGGTGGTGATACAGGTGCTAGTTTGTATCGTGTTGCTTCTGGACACTTAGAGACAGGAGGCAACTTGTCTGTTAAAGGTACTTTTTACGCTCTTAATGGGGCTGTGGGGGTAGTATCATTTGGTGGAGGAGCTTTTATTTCCCTACCTAATACTGGATTTTCTGGAATAGGTATTGATAATTCAAATCCTTGGATTGCTTATGTTTATCAGAATGGAAACTGGTTTACGGATTCAACAGCCGGTGATACTGCTTACAGAAACACATCTGGCAAATTATTGTTTGGAAATTCTTCAGGTAATGCTGCAATGGCGATAAGTTCTAATAACGTCGGTATAAGTACTACAACGCCGAACGCTACTTTGCACGATTACGGCTCCAATGCTTTTAAGTACATCATTAGCAACGCCTCCACTTACACCATCGCAACTTCCACGGACAATATTATTTACATGGCCACGACCACGGTTGCGAGCACGGTTAATCTACCCGCTTGCGTGGGTTCGGTTGATCAGGTTATTTATACGGTTAAGGATAAAGGGGGAAACGCCGGAACAAACAACATTACGGTAACGGCCACCGCCGGGAATACGATTGACGGCGCGGCGACCAAAGTTTTGAACACAAATTATTCATCAACCAAAGTCCAATGCGTAAGCGGCTCTGGTTGGTTTGTCTTGCCTTAATAAATTAACGCTCTACGGAGCAACGAAAGGTAAATTTATGGTTCAGGATGACATTAATTCTTTAACTGGCTTATCGGCTGATTTGAAAGCCCAAGGTCAAAAGTTATTGGATCAGGCGGCGGTCGTGGATAAATCCATTCAGACTTTAAAAGAGGGTTACCAGTCTGATCAGGATGCCATTGACGCGGCGGTAAAGGCAAAATTGGACGCTGCAAAAACAGCCTTGGAAGCCTAGGTATAGCTTGGGCAAAATTTCTCATAGCAGTTCTTTAAACCGTAACCAAGGGAATTTAAATAAAGCAACGTGGTTTCTATCCACGAGTGGCCGAGTTGATTCTTAATGGTAAAAATATCACATCCTCGGTTGATCATGTTGATGGCCAAAGAGTGCCGGAGAATGTAAGGGTAAACACGCTTGGCAATATGCGCCCGCCTGGCCAAGACGTGTATAAACTTTCTAAGGCAGGACGCGCGGTACTGGCGAAACTTCCGGTCCGCAGTCAGGAACATAAAATCATCCGGCTGTTTGGGGTAAGCGGCCAAGTAGTCCACCAAAATGTTAATGCACGCGGCGGACACGTAAATATAACGGTCCTTATTTCCCTTGCCGGCTTCGATTAAAAGTTCGTTCGTTCCAAAGTTAATATGTTTGCGGCGGATTTTACAAAACTCTTTCGGCCTCACGCCGGAATAGGCTAAGACTGCCAGCATGGCCCTCTCCCGGATATTTTTACAGGACAGGAACATGGCAGTAATCTCGCCCTCGCTAAGAGTATCCTTAATAACCTGCTTCGGTTTTTTCTGCCTCCCGAATTTAACCATTTGTCCTTGGAACTCAAACCAATACTCCAAGGCCATCGCCTGGTTAACTTTATGGGAATAAGAAAAAGAAGACTGGTACAAGGTACAAATGTACCTCTCAGCCTTCTCGTAGGTTAATTCCCCGATTTGCTTAGACACTCTTTCCACGGCATGAACGTGGCCCGAAACGGTGATTGGTTGCAGTCCTTTACGGACGCAAAGAAACTGGCCGAACTCGTTTGACATAAGTACTCCCCACATAAGATTACTTTTTATTTTTCAGCCAGGGAGGGTCAAAGTGTATGTGGCACTTTAACCCTATTACGCTAATTAGGCAACCTGACAGATTTAATTTTACACTCTTAAAATTAATTTTTCAAATTATGGCCTCATTAACCGGACAACAAATTATTGATAAATTCAACGGCCTTGTTGACGACGAATTGGAAGCCACCTTGGCCCTCCAGTTGGTTAACGACGCCAAAGACGAGGTGGAAACGGAATTAAAATTGCACATTTGCCAAGCCAATGATACTTCCAAAACCGCCTCGCCCGGGGACACTTATTTGACGGCCAAGGCTATGCCCTCGGACTTTTTAACATTTGCCAAACCATACATTTACGTAGGCACTTATAAATATTACGGCGTTCCATTGGCGGACAAAATGAAGTGGAAAGATACGCCGTACAAATATTTTTATGATCCGGCCGACGGCATCCACCTTTGCGGCACGCAGAACTCAAGCCAGACAATTTCCATTCCTTACATTAAATCCACGCCGGACGTTACGCTTTCCACCAGTCCTATTTGGCCCAGCCAGTTCCACGCGATTATCCCGCTTTATATGGCTATGTATTTTTACCCGATTGACGGCGGGGATAAGAGCCGGTCATGGTCGCCGGAATGGGCAGGGTTGCTGCAAAGGAAAATGGATAAAATGATTGACTGGGATATGCAAATGAAAATTGCGGCCATGGGCGGACGGGCCGGATACCAAGACGACGCGGATTCCGGAATACCTTTGGGGCAAATGTAAGGTTTACAAAGTTAATTTTTAGGGTTTACATATGGCTTTACTAACACGCACAATTAGGCAGTTCCCCTATGGGCTGATAGACACCATAGAGGACAAAAAAATCCCTGAGGGCGCGGCTTCCGCGGCTTTGGATTGGATTCCCCTTGGCGACAGAATAGAACTCCGCCGGGGTTATTTGTTGGTTGGGGAGGTTGATGACGGCGCGGGGCGCGTTTCGGGCCTGCACGTAATGGTCAAAGCCGATGGCACGCAGGTTTTGCTTAAAACTTACGCGCGGAAACTTAAATATTTTGACGAAAGTTTGGCAACTCCGGCTTGGGTGGAAAACGGCACGGACATTTTGCCGGCAGCGGCCAGCGGCGAGGATGTGCTTTTTGATAATTATTCTTCCTTGGCCGGAGCGCAGACATTCTTTTCTTCCCCCTCTTCCGGACTTTATAAATTGATGTGCGCCAATCCGGGGAGCTTAACGGATTTAACCAACACGGCAAAAAACTTTGCCGGGTACTTACGAATTTATTTTAACCGGATTATTTTGTGGGGACGGCTCAAGGATTTGACCGGCATTTATGGCTCTTATATTGATTCGGCCACCTATACCACGGTTTCGGCCGAAATACTGGGTGCCTCGGGATCCACAACCTACACAGGAACCCTCGCCTTTAAGGGCGGAGGGGCCACTAGGACGTGTTTTGGGCTCTTGCCGAGCGGAACAACCGGCGCGGGCGTAGAAACGTTTAGGGACGATTATAACGGCAACCTGATAGGCTCCTTGGGCGGCTCCGGCACCATAAATTACACCACCGGCGCGTATTCCATAACCTTTAACGGGGTGGTTACTTCCGGCAACGTAACTTGCGACTACCAGTGGGAAGATTCCAATAACGGCGGCCTTGGTGACTTTACCAAATCCAGCCCCCGGACGGCCGGACAAGGCTTTGTATTCCGGCAGGACGACGCGGGCGGAGCGGCCCGGGGCGTGGGAATTTATAACGACATTTTATATTGCCTGCACGTTTTGAGGACTTGGCAGCTAGCCATTACCACCACGGACACTGGCGCGACTAATTTGCCTTACCGCGATAAAGTGGGTATTCCAAACTTCCGCGCTTACGTCCCGACGGGCCGGGGCATTTACTACGTGGACGACGCCAATTCCAATGACACCCAGTTGCGCCTTTTGACTTTGCAACAGCTGACAAGTTTGGTAATTCCGACTTCCGTTTCCAAAAAGACGGTTAAGGGAATAATTTTAGGCGTTGACCTTTCCAATTACCGCTTTGACCAGGCGGCAATGATTGAATGGGGCGACTACATTGTGGTGGCCTGCAGGCGGCAGAACTCGGCCGCTAATGACAGGGTGCTTTTATATAACCAAAAAACAGGGGCCATTTCGTGGCACGATTATTTTGTGTCTTGCTTTGCCATTTACAACGGACGGCTGATGGCCGGTGATTCCATTTCCAATAATGTTTATGAATTATTTTCCGGCTTTGACGATGACGATTCCTTGATTTCCAGCAATTTTTGGGATACGGAACTTTCGGAATTACAGATTGAGGAACTGAAAAAATGCAAAAAATTCGTAGTACAAGGACTTATCGGAGTGGATCAGTCATTTGATGTTTTTATGAATATTGACAATACCAGTTTTGTCAAAGTTGGAAGTATTGAGGGTACTGGTAGTTATGTTGATAGGGGAAATGCCGTACTCGTTGGGTCAAATGGGGTGGGTGTCAATATTGTTGGTGGTGGTAGTGGGGGAGTAAATGCTTACAACTACGAACATTCTATACGATTAGCGCTAGACAAATTTTCAGAAATTAAAGTAAAATTTTCTGCTACAGGAATAGGTTATTTATCAGTTAACCAGTATAAGTGGTGGGATTTGCGGCCCAAAGGAAAACGTATCGTAAAAAAGTATAGATAATTAAAATTTTCTGACTTGTTTATTGGACATTGCTATATCGTACTTTTTATGGCACGGATAACACAACGGAATATAATCGCTTAACACTCTCCGATATTTATGATCCTTATT
>JAMDEL010000035.1 GCA_023487095.1 Patescibacteria group bacterium | reverse complement strand
ATACTTTTTTTCCGCACCCGGTTGCCAAAGAAACCGCAGAAGGGGAGACTGAGAGGAATGAGGCAAAAAAGATTGTATCTGCCGGACTGGAAAGGCTTGATGCCAAATATCGCGAAGTGCTGGTGCTGTTTTATCTTGAAGAGTTAAGCTATAAAGAAATATCCGATGTCCTAAAGGTTCCCATAGCCACGGTCGGGGTAAGAATTAAGAGAGCAAAAGAAGCGCTTAAGGCAGCGCTTGAGCACTAAGTAATAAGCCATGGAAAATAAGATAACCCATAACGTTTTAGAGCAGATAAAGTCAGGGCAGGTAAAAATGCATTCCCGGGCCTATTTCATTTTGCGCACTTGTTTGTCCGCGGGCCTGGTTTTTCTGGCAGCGGTATTTACTTGGTTCTTCTTTAGCCTGATGTTCTTTGTCATCCAGAGGCATAATGCCATGTATTTGCCGCTATTCGGCCTGACAGGTGTTAAGGCTCTCTTGGTTTCTTTTCCTTGGTTCGTGCTCGCTTTGGGAGTTGTGTTGTTTGTGGTTTTTGACATGTTTTTAAACAATTATTCCTTGGCCTACCGCAGGCCCGCGGCTTATACCGTTTTGGGTGTAATTGTTTTCCTGCTCTGCGGCGTGGGCGTGGTTCATGCCACGGGATTGAATAGCCGGCTCCATGATTTTTTGAAGAGCGAAAACTTTCCGGTTTTAACCAGGCTGTATGAATTCAGTGAAAATGGTTTTGAAAAAACCTTGCTTTTAGGGCGGGTTGAAGAGGTGGATGACGACGGTTTTGTGCTTATGACCAGCCAGGGCAAGCAGGCGATACTTAAAACTGGGGCGGATACGAAATACTCCAACGGCAGGACCTTGCAGAAAGGGGAGACGCTTATTGTGGGTGCCAAACAAAATGGCGACAGGTACGATGCTTACGGGGTCCGCAAGGTCAAGCGCAGGCTAATTCGGGGCATAATCAACAATAGAATAGAAAAAAATGCCAAATAACCCGCATTAAGCGGGTTATTTTTTATGGGAAAATGGTTATCCACATGCTAATTTGACACCTAATTTTTTTGGCGATATCATCAGTAGAGATATGCAATCCGCGCAAAAAAATAACCCCGTCAGACTTAAAAATCAGCCCTACTGGCCCAAGGCCAAAACTTCATATTTTTTAGTTTTTTAACTCCGAAAGTTCGGAGTTATTTTTTTGCGCGGAAATCATATCAAACAGAAGAAGGGAGAATGGAAAGTGGGGACACCGTTCATTAGTTTTCTGGTCTTGGGACCGGAATACATCCAGCGTCTGCTCAGCGGGAATTATCGAGGACAGTTCTATGTCCAAGAGAAGCTCGCCGAAGGCCGGCAAAGCGTCAACCGTGAATTTGGCGGGGCTCAGCCCGCCAAAGACTACACTAGCCGCCTCGGGGAATTCGATATCGTTGTGGTTGTCACCAACCACTTCCCGGACCACGAGGTCGAACAGATCAAGAGCCGTGCCAACGGCAAGACTGTGCTCTACGATGAGACAGCCAGGGGCGTTGGCCTCAAAGCTCTCATCGAGGAGCATCTCAGGCTCCACCCCATCAAGCCCGCGCCGGCAGAACCGGAGGTCTAACCATGACCTCCCTTCCGCCAGTTTTGGCTCTCAAGCGCAGCGTCAACGCCTCCGTTGACGCTCGCTTTTTTTCAGGATAATTTGATGTTATAATTTAACGGTATTCAGTAAGGAATCCTAAAAAATGACAAAAAAACCTAATTTGATATTGGCGGCTTTCCTATTTTTTTTGGGCTTGGTTGGGTTCCTGCCAAATCCGGTTGTTGGCAATTCCGGTTTTTTAAAAACTGACACTTTCCATAATTTTTTGCATATTCTGCTAGGTCTGCTTTTGCTAACGGGTGTTTTGTGGAAGAGTAAGTCAGCCGGGCTGTTTGGCAAGCTGGGCGGCGCGTTCTTGGTTTTTTTGTCCGTGGCCGGTTTCCTGTTTGCCAAAAATGAAAAGTTGTTTGGGCTTTTGACCGCCAATGTTTTGGTTAATTGGCTGCACCTGATTTTGGGGATTGCCTTTTTTGCGGCGAGCAGTGAGAAAGAAAAAATTTCCCCTCCTGCCCCTACCGTTTGAGTTAAAACAAAAACATGAACACTTCTGACAATAAAAGAACTTTCATCGCTGTTTTGTTTTTGCTTATTGCCGCGGGCCTCGTTTGGACTGCCGTAAAATGGGGGCGGAGCAGCTCGGGCAACGGGGGCCTTTTCCAGTCTCCGATCAGTTCCGAAAAAGCAGCCAGCCAGGATTTGTATCCCAGCCTGAACGGCACGAAGGTGGAAAAAAACTTAGCTGAAGCCAGGCCTTTGGCCGTGGTGGTGGAAAACCACCCCGATGCCAGGCCGCAGTCGGGCCTCTCCAAGGCGGATGTGGTTTACGAAACGCTGGCCGAAGGGGGAATAACCAGGTTTTTAGCAGTTTACCAGACGCAGAAAGCAGAAAATATTGGGCCCATAAGGTCTGCCCGCACCTATTTTGCCGAAATTGCCAACGAATTAGGAGCGGTCTTTGCGCATGTAGGCGGCAACAGTGACGCCTTAGAAAACCTAAAGACTAATTATTATCCCAAGCTTTTGAACGTAGACGAATTCTTTAACGGCAATTATTTTCACCGAATAAAATCGCGTTCAGCACCTCACAATGTTTATAGCTCAACCGAAAAGCTGGAAGCTTATACGAGTAACCTGAACATACCCGCAAAAAAAGGTTATGCGGAGTGGCAGTTTGCCGATAGTCTTGCCGGAGTGCAGGCTGCGGAAAAAATTAGCATAGATTTTTCGCAAGCTGAATATAAGGTGGATTATGAGTATGATACTCAAAAAAAGGCCTATAAGCGCCTGCTTGCCGGCAGGCCGCACCTGGACGCCGAAGGTCAGGCTGAAATTTATGCTAAGAATGTCATTGTCCAGTCGGTTAAAACCCAGCCCGTGAAATCTGACACGCCATTTTCCATTAACATGGATTTGACGGGCGGTGGCCAGGCTTTCGTTTTTTCGGATGGCAAGATGGTAAGCGGCTCCTGGAAGAAGGCTGGCGGCGACAGGACTAGGTATTATGACGGCCAGGGCAAAGAAATAGAGCTGCTGAGGGGCGCGACCTGGGTAGAGTTGGTGCCGGTTGAAAAAATGGGTGAATTGAAATGGTCAGCGTCCGGCAGTCAGAACTAAGCCGTTAGTAAAGAATTAAAAATTTTAAACTTTAATAAAATTAACCAAACTTTTATGAAAGCATATTTTGGACATATTGAGCAGGACACAAGCTCAAATGAAAATTTTCGCAAGGTTGTCCATACAGGCAAGTTTGCCCAGGTTGTCCTGATGAGCCTGAAGAAGGGCGAAGAGATTGGCCTTGAGGTGCATCCACATGTGGACCAGTTTTTCAGGTTTGAACAAGGCCAGGGCAGGGTAGTGGTGGATGCGGAGGAGTTTGCCGTAGAGGACGGCGACTCGGTGATGGTTCCCGCTGGCAGCCAGCACAACGTGATTAATACAGGTGAAGGCGACTTGAAGCTTTACACCATTTATTCTCCACCCAACCACCCGGACGGCACGGTGCATAAAACCAAGGCTGAGGCTGATGCCGCCGAAGCAAAAGAGCATCATAGCTAAAAAAAGCCCGTCCCGATTTTATCGGGACGGGCTTTTACTTTGGACTATTTGGACTTGTTTTGCGTCTTAATGCAACGGGTGCAAGCTTTGATTCTCTTGCCTTTGTAAACCGTATATTGGAGGTTGGGAAGAAGGCGCACGATACTGGCGCGCATGCTGTGGGAACGCTTGATGGTGCGGCTGTAAGTCTTTCCGCAAATGGCGCACATTCTTGGCATAAATTTAAATTCCTTAAAATTATACAAAATAAAATTGACTTTGATAGGATACCATAATCTGTTAAAATAATCAAGTAGCCGGGGGAAGGTTAGGTATTAGAAATTAACTTTTACGCATTTATGTGGATGATAGGCACGTTTGTGATTTTGATTTTTAGCGCGATAGTGCACGAGGTTTCCCACGGCTTGGCCGCGGAACAATTGGGTGATGATACGGCCAGGGAAGAGGGCCGGATTACCCTAAATCCCGTTTCGCATATTGACCCGTATGGAACTTTGCTCTTGCCTTTGGTCATGTGGGTGGCCACTGGGGGACGGTTCTTTTTCGGCTCAGCCAAGCCCGTGCCTGTAAATTTTAACCGGTTAAGAAATCCCCGGCTGGGCATGTTTCTGGTCAGCCTGGCCGGCCCTTTGTCCAACTTCATTTTAGCCGTGGTTCTGGTTATTCCCATCAGGCTTGGGTTGGCAAACCAGATTTCTTATCCTTTTTTGCTTTTGGGCATATATATCAACCTGCTTTTGGGTACTTTCAATCTGATCCCCATACCGCCTTTGGATGGCAGCAAGATTATTGCGGCCATTGTACCAACCCGCGCTGCCAATTGGATTTTAGGCTTGGAAAAATATGGGTTCTTGCTAGTCTTGGCGTTCGTGCTTTTAAACTGGTTTGGCTACGTACTTTTGCCCGTGGTTGAAGGTTTTTGGCGTGTCGCCGGCCTTAGCCTAGCAGATTTATTTACCGTACTTAGCCATTAGCATATAAAAAAAGAATCCGGCGCCGATACAGCTGGCGCCGGGGGTTTGGGGTTGCGACAGTCTATGCCGCAATGACGGGGTCGAAGTTCTCGGCGAAGAAAGTGCCCGTGATGGGCGTGAGGCGTTCTTCCCCATCCTCCTGTTTGACTTGGGCCACCCGGACAGCCAGGCGGCCTCTGACGGTCTCGGTTTGGGTGATTTTCACCACCCCCTCAATCGGGGTGGAGAAGGAATTACTGACGTTGGACACCGGGCTAACCCGAGCAGTTACCAGGCATC
>JAMDEL010000065.1 GCA_023487095.1 Patescibacteria group bacterium | reverse complement strand
TATAAGCGGTGGTGCCCGGATACAATGTACCCACGGTTCCCACTGTCCCATTATTGCCACCGTTTACTGAACGGCCGACATTGCTGGTAATCGCCGAAGCACGAATGGCAATACGCCCGCCGCCACCACTGCCCCAGGCGCCGCTCCAGCCGCCGCCAATGGCGCCGTTGGCCGACAAGCTACCCGCACCGCTAAAATTCTGGGTGGTGATATAAATGGAACCGCCGCTGCCGCCGCCGGCATTGCCACCGCAGCACGGGCCGGTGCCTGCGCTGCCATTAGCCGTAATCGTACCATTAATGGTTGAGTTGCCGGATACGGTCAAAATCACCGCGCCGCCGCCAGTGCCGCCCGCGCCATTGGTGGAAGCGCCGCCGGAACCCAGGTCAACCGGGCTGGAGGTGGAACCATAAACCGGGGTGGAAGTGGTGCCCGCCGGCGCACCACCAAGACCGCCGTAAGAAGCGCCGGGGGAATTACTGTTAGCCACCACGCCCGCACCCGGACCCTGGTTTTGCACATAACCATGGGCATCCGCATTAATAGAGCCGCTTGACCCAATAGTCAAATTCCCGTTAATGGTCCAATTAATCTTATACAAGCTAGCTGAACCGGCGGTGGCAGTACTGTTGTAAGAGTGCCACAATAACCCGTTAATCGTCAGGTTATTGTAAGTGCGCGTTCCGTTAAGTACGTTAAAAGTTATTTTGGAACTTGTCGGGATGGTTAGGTCCTGGTTTTGAGTTAAGACGGCTAACACGCCGTCACTATCGGTCAGAATGCCGCTTGGCCAATCCAGCGTAGAATAATTCAAAGCAGTCTGCGACCGGACTTCATAGTGGCCGTTGCCGGAAAGCGTAAGGCTAGTGGCCGTTGCCGAAGATGCGATTAAGTACAGGGAGGCCGAATTACGGATAGTCAGCGAATCCATGGTGAAAGTCGCCAAAGGCGTACGACCAAAAATAAGTTCGTTGCTGCCGCCCTTGTTGTTGTTATCCAAAATTAAGTCACCGTAAGTCTGGCTGGCCGATTTTAAGTAAGTCGTACCCGCGCCCGCAAAAGTACCGTCGTAATTATTGCCGGCGTAGTTATTATAAGTAATGTTGCTGGAAGCAGAGGTGTAATATACGGCAATCCTGCCGCCGGAGCCGCCGCCCCACACACCGCTCCAGCCGCCGCCATTCGCGCCAATGGCGGAAACAGCACCGGAACCCGCCAAGCCATAGGTAGTAATATAAACCGCGCCGCCGGAGCCGCCGCCGCCATCGCCGCCGCAACACGGACTGGTACCAGCAGAAGCGTTGGAAGAAATAACTCCGAGCACGGTGGTGGTACCGGTAACGTTCAATCGGATAGCGCCGCCGCCGGAGCCACCAGCATTGTTATTGGCGCCGCCGCCGGAGCCCATGAATGTCGGGGTAACAATAGAACCATACGTTGGGGTAGAGGCTACACCAGGAACAGGGCCTCCGGAGCCGCCATAAGAAGCGCCAGCCGCATTGTTGCCAGAAACGCCGCCCGTGCCTAAGCCCTGGTTCATGACATAACCTTTGGCATCGGTATTAATAGAGCCGCTCGCACCTACGGTCAGGTTGCCGTTAACCGTCCAGTCAAGGGTATACAAGCTCACCGAGCCAGTTGTAGCCAAAGAGTTATAAGAGTTGGTTAAGGTCCCATTAACCGTCAGGTTATTATAAGTCCGGGTAATATTCGGGACATTAAGCACCACCCGGGTGCCCGTCGGAATAGTCAGGTCCTGATTCTGGTTAAGCACGGCCAAAGTTCCGTTACTGTCAGTAATTATGGAACCCGCCCAGTTTAAGGTAGTGTAATCTAAAGTGGTGCCAGCCCTGAGTTCGTAGTGGCCATTATTAGACAAGGTCAAGGTGGTCGCAGTGGCTGAAGATGCCGTCAGATATACGGAAGCGGAGTTTTTTATAATTACCGAATCATACACCACGCTCCCCAAAGGCGTGCGGCCGAAAACCAACTCATTGGTGCCGCCGCCGTTGTTATTATCCAGTGTCAATGCGCCATAAGTCTGGCTGGGTGATTTTATATACGTCGTACCAGCGCCAGCATAAGTACTGTCGTAATTGTTACGGCCGTAGTTATTATAGGTAAAGCTCGCCGTGGAAGTTGAATAATAGATAGCGATTCTACCGCCCGAACCGCTGCCCCAGATGCCGCTCCAGCCCGAACCTACGCCGCCAATAGTAGAAATCGTACCCCCGCCGGTCAGAGTCCCAGCCACAATATACACACTGCCGCCGCTACCGCCCGCGCCGTCGCCACCACAACACGGCGCGGCGCCATTGCCGCCATTGGCGGAAATTGACCCTAAAAGGGCGAAGGTGCCTGTAACTGTAATCTTAACAGCGCCGCCGCCGCTACCGCCCTGTCCGTTGTTGGAACCGCCGCCGGAACCCAAATCCGTAGGTGCCGTGGTGGAACCGTAAACCGGCCCCGCGGAAGCGCTGGGCACCGAACCGCCCAGACCGCCATAAGAAGCGCCGGCCGCATTGTTGCCAGAAACCGCGCCCGTACCCGGACCCTGATTTTGGACATAGCCTTTCGTATCTACGTTTATGGTACCTGAAAGCACATAACTACCGCCGACAGACACATTAATAGCTGAGATTACGCTTGAGGTCGCGCCTGTGGTCTGGGTAATATTGGTACCAACGTATTGGTTAAAATCCTGAACAACACTCAAAGCGCCAGCACTGATAGCGTTATAATTAAAGTTCAAAATTGTGGAAGTGGAAGTAGTGGAAATGCCCAAGGTCAAGCTTCTAACCGTGGTGGAAGCGCTGATATTCACGGTTGTGGCCGTGCCAATGGTCACATAATCTGCTGCCCCCGGCACCTGGCCAATGTTCCAATTACCCGCGGTTTCCCACCTGCCGTCCCCTGCGACGCCTGTCCAGTAAACATATCGGCTGGTGGTATTGACGACGAAAGCTACACTGCCGCTGTTGGCTGTGGTGTAAGCCGAAATATTATTGTTGTTATCTACAGCTTTCACCCGCCAATAATAAGAGCCGTCGGCGAGTACCTGCCCTGCATAGCCGACCGTATAAGCGCCCGTACCCGTGGCCTGGCCCACGCTAAAGGAAGCCGTACCCGTGGCTTGCAAGGCGGAAGTGTAATCCACCACCAAGCCGCTAAAGTCAGAAGTAGTGGAAATTTGAATATCATATGCCACCGTGGCTGTTGCATCGGGATGGTCAAGCGTAAAAGTAAACGCCGGCAAAGTAGAAGTGCTAAATTCAACGCCCGAAGTCAAACTGGCCGGTCCCAAATTGGAGGGCGCATAGGGCGGGTTGCCGGTCGGCAAAGAATAAAAGACCGTGGGATAGTTGCTGTATGCGGTGAAAGCCGTACCGTCGCCGGAAACCATGCGGAAGTAGTAAGTCTGGTTGGCCAAAATGTTCTGGGGATTTAAGGCAAAATCCCATTCCGCTACCTGGCCCGCGGTAACCGCATTGGGATTAAGCGCGGTGGAGTTGCTCTCCTGGTAAGTTTCCTGGACATTGGACGTGGAAAGCAAGACAGCGGAAATAGTCGCCCCGTTAACCACCGAAGGGTTATTATAGAACACCCAAGGCGCGACTGAATCCCTGCGGTCTTCTGCTGAATAAGTGTTAAAGGCGTTGGTTTCGGTCTTGTATTCGGCCAAAATCCAATCCGAGGACCGGCCCAGGCTGGAAATTCTAACTTCATCCAAGCTGCCGTTGGTGTAGTTACCAGTGCAAGCCGTAGCGTTGGCATAACAGCCCACAAAGAACTGGCTGGCCGTGGTATTGAACGAGGAACCAAAATTTTGGGTGGAAATTAGCTGGCCGTTGCTGTAAAGCTTTACCACGCTCCAGTTTTTCGTCAGGGTAATCTGCCGCCAAGTATTGGCGGCAATGCTCGCGTTTTTATATCCATAATTGCCGTAAGCGTAGTTAGACCCGTCCGCCCAGGCCACATAACCGTCCGAAGACCGGACGATTAAAGAGTACTGGTTTTCCTTATGGACAATAGTGCTATTGGTAGTTAGAGGAGATTTTATCCAGAAAGACACAGTCAGGCTGTTAGCCACATTGGCCGCACTGGAGGTTGTTTGATAGATGTTGCTGTTAGTGCCGTTGAAAGACAGGCTGTTGCCATCCAAACCGCTGGCCAAAGAGACGTTAGACTTAATCCCGTCGTTTGCTCCCGCAGTAGAATCCTTAGCCGTACCGGACAGGTCAGCATCGCTCATATGGTGGACTAGGGCATAATAGCTGTCCCAGACACTGGTGGCCTGCTGGCCGGAAGCCGCGGCGGCATTGCCGTAATACATCCAAATATAGTTGGCGGTGGAAGAAGCTTGAATTACCGGCACTTTGACCCAGACCGTAGAAGTGGCGGTCTGGTCCCATTTTTCAATTTCATAAGGCAACTGCGTGGAGCCGTCAGAAGCCACGAACCTTAAGTCCGAACCATCGCTCTTGGTTTTGGAGTAATCAATGTTGCCAGTTGAAGTGCTGAGGTTGACCGCAACGGGGAAGTCCACCAAATCCCGGCTGGAAGACGCGTTGTTGAAAGTAACCTTCCTGCGGTACTGCCAGGAAACGTCCCACCAATTGCTATTGCCATTGCCATAACCCACGTCCAGCCAGCCTGTAGAAGTCGCTGTCGACACCTGGAGCTTAAAGTTCAAAAGATTGGCCGGAATATCCTGTACTCCAATCGTCACGTTCATCCTTAAGCGCAAAGGCGAAGTCGTGGTAATGGTAATGCCGGTATTTTCCGCGGCCAAAGCCACAGCTGGCTGCAAGGCGTCCGTATTTTCATAAAAACGATACGTGTTTTGGGTGGTGGTCATAGGCTGGCCAGTGGTAAAGGCCACGGTGTTGCCATACCCAACACCGCCC
>JAMDEL010000107.1:3393-4966 GCA_023487095.1 Patescibacteria group bacterium | reverse complement strand
GGCAAAAGCGGGGTCAATTTTAATTTCCGGCTTCGCGGCCAGCATGGCGCTTATGGCGCTCCGGACCTGGGTCTCGTGGGCCTTGAGCTCGGGCTCAAATTCAAACAGCTCCTGCAAAATTTGTTCTATTTTATCCATAAAAATTTCTTTAATAATGCAGCTTAATGATTTGTAAAATTAAGAGGACCAAAATGATGCGCTCCTTGAGCTCCGCCACTCCGCGGGAAAAAGCCATTTTGCAGGCTGCTTCGCTCGTACCCAAAATTTGGGCAATCTCCGAGTAAGGCAAGTCTTCCCAAATCCGCATAATCAAAACTTGTTTTTGCTGCGGGCTTAACTTGTCCAAGTGCGGCTTGATTTTGCCAATGAGCAGAGCAGTTTCCGCGTCCGCTTCCAAACCCGCATCGCTTCCAATATCCCACGCGCTTTCTATGTTCTGGGTCGGAGCGGTTTTCCGGTAATGGTCAACGAGCAGGTTCCTGGCAATTTGGAAAAGCCAGGTGGAAAAACGGGCTTTCTGGGGATTGTAAGAACCGATTTTTTCCCAAGCCCTGAGGAAAGCCTGGCCGACCACGTCTTCCGCGGTCTGCCGGTGATGCGTACGGTAGTAAATGAAGCTGTAAAGCTTTTCAAAATACGCGTCGTACAGCTCTCCGAACGCTGACGTATCACCCTGTTTGGCACCGGCAACCAGCCGGTTTTCTTGTGTCAGTTCCATATTATATTGTTGTTCTATTTCTTTATACGGGTAAAAGACTAAAAAGGTAACCTACCTCGCCCAGGCCAAAACCAGCCTCGGCAAATAGGATACCAGGGCTACGGCCTCGCGGACGTAATAAAAACTCAGTTCCTGGAAAGAGTAATAACCGGGGTCAGGCGCGCTCCAGTAAACCGGGCCAAAACCCACGGCCTTGGCCACGAGCACGCCCCTGGCCAAATGGAACCTGTCACTCACCACCACCAGGCTTTTTACCTGCGGGGCCAAACTGTGGGCATTTTGCAAATTTTCAAAAGTGGAGTGTGACTGTTCTTCTAGAACTAGCGGCACTGTACCGCTCGCATTTTTGAAAATAACCTTCCTCATATACCCGGCTTCGGAAATATCCTTGTCAGATACCCTGCCCCCGGAAAGGATAACCAAATTCGCTTTGCCTGCCTGATAAATCTCCAGGCCCTCAAGGCTCCGGTTGTAAAGCGCGGGCGTATTTATGGCCGCGCCTAGGATGATGACCGCATCGGTCCTGGGTATGTTGGGTTTGGTCTGGCCAAAAATTACCACAAACAAAAGCGAGGCCAAAAGCACTCCCCCAGCTGCAAACGCGCAAATTTTAACAAACCTCCAAAGTTTTTTCACCTCTTTATATTACCACGAAAATAAGCCTATCCCAACCTCCCGGGTCTTGGCAATTCTTAGGATTTATTTTATAATATGCTAGTTGCCAAGACATTGGGGTGTAGCCAAGCGGTAAGGCAAGCGGCTCTGAACCGCTCATCCTAGGTTCGAATCCTAGCACCCCAGCCAAAAGAGTAAGAGAGAATGTGACGGGGTAAAAATCCTAGTTTACCCCGTAGC
>JAMDEL010000107.1:0-3383 GCA_023487095.1 Patescibacteria group bacterium | reverse complement strand
CAATTCTTAGGATTTATTTTATAATATGCTAGTTGCCAAGACATTGGGGTGTAGCCAAGCGGTAAGGCAAGCGGCTCTGAACCGCTCATCCTAGGTTCGCCCCGTCACCTTTTTGCACATTAAAAAAATCATTTCTTAAATTTCTGGTTGGGGTCCAACTACGTTGGGGTGTAGCCAAGCGGTAAGGCAAGCGGCTCTGAACCGCTCATCCTAGGTTCGAATCCTAGCACCCCAGCCAAAAGAGTAAGAGAGAATGTGACGGGGTAAAAATCCTAGTTTACCCCGTAGCAATTCGTAGTATGCAAGCTTGCTACTGAGGCACCCCAGCCAAAAAATCCTAACCGCCCACATGGGCGGTTTTATGATACAATTAAAAAACCAATATGAGTGACCAAGATTTGGAAGATAAAATAAAAACTTTCCGCGAGCTGGGCAAAGAGAACCCCAATGTCAACGTGAACCTGCTCATGATGAATGCCCTGGAAACGGAAAGCGAAAAGAAAACTTCGGCCAGGTCATACAAGTGGCCGTACCTTATTTCCGTAGGCATTCCCCCGTTCGGGCTGATTTACGTTTTCAAATACTACTTCAGCGACGACGAAAACGACCAGCGGGCGGCCAAGATTTGCCTGCTCCTGACTATTATTTCCGTAATTGCATTTTTCGCCTTCAGCAAAGCGCTGTTTTCCGGCTCAGACACCAGTGTCCAACAAATTGAGCAAATAAAGCTCCAGGACATACAACAAATAAACCAGTAAAGAAACAACCGCCCCGATTGAATCGGGGTGGTTTTATGTTAGTATTTAAATATGAACTTGCGCGACAGTCAGTATCCCAAAATCCTCAGCCTGGCCTTTTTCTTCATACTGCTCCTGCAGATTGTGGGTATGCTTTCTTTCCACGAAAACGCGCAAAGGCTGAAAGAGTTTGACCCCTGGCAGCCCGCCTACTCCAATGCGGTTGCGCCTTTGCTCGCGCGCTGGGATTCGGGCTGGTACGCGGCTGTGGCCAAGTACGGCTATTATTTAAACCCTGGCCAAAACTCCACTGTGGCTTTCTTCCCGCTCTACCCCATGCTCATAAAAGGCTTGTCGCAAATTTCTCCCCTGGATTATTTTTACGCGGGACAGCTTATTTCCTGGTTCGCTTTGTGCTTTGCCCTAGTGTATTTTTACAAGCTCCTGCGCCTGGATTTTGACGACAAACAGGCTTTTTCCATTTTGCTGTTCCTGCTGGTGTTCCCCTGGAGCTTTTTTCTGGCTGCGGTCTACACCGAGTCCCTGTTTTTGTTTTTAGTCACCGCGTCTTTCTACTACGCGCGCAAACAAAACTGGGCCCTGGCCGCGGCTTTTGGGTTTTTTGCCTCGCTCACGCGCATAACAGGCGTATTCCTGTTTCCCGCTTTGGTCTATGAATATTTGTCGCAAAACAAAAAACTAGGAGGCCGGGCCCTCTGGCTCGCGCTTATTCCTACGGGCCTGGCCATGTTTATGCTTTATTTGAAAATCAAGACCGGTTATTTTTTTGCCTTTGTCTTAAACCAAGGCTCTTTCGGCAGGCAGTCCACTTTCCCATTAAGGACTTTATGGTGGGACATAAAAAATACGCTGTTCTTTTTCCGCCATGGTGATACGCTCAAAGCGGTAGTCTACGCTTTGGCTTTGCTGGTCTTGGTTGTTGCCTGCTGGCTGCTGATACAAAAATACCGGCAGCTCCGCGGCTCATACTTGATTTTTGCTTTCCTCTCCCTGCTTCTCCCTCTTTGTACCGGCACCACCACGAGCCTGGGCAGGTATCTGCTCAATATTTTCCCCGTGTTCATAGCTGCAGGCCTGGTTCAGAATAAAATATTCAAAACCTCCTGGTATTTAATCGGCTCAGTCGCACTTTTAGCCCTGACTTTTTCTTTTGTGGGCTGGTACTTTGTAGTCTAGGTCGCAAAATAAAAGGTTTTTTGTTATGATATATAGAAGGAAACTGGCAGCCTATGTTTAAATTTTTCAAACTCTTTTTTTATTTGGTCATTGCCGCAGGCATATTTTTCCTGTACTGGTTCTTGCCTAAATACTCTTTTGTCAGTAAGAACCCGGGCTATTGCGTGGCCTTGACCAAAAACCTCTACTATTGCGGCAACCAGGCGGGCCTGGACAAGCTTTTCGGGAACGGCGCAAAATAATTTGACACTGGGCATTTAGAATCTTATAATAAAAATAGTCAAAAACAACTAGAAACAAAAAATATGCTGACCCCCAATAACGCTTCGCCTCAAACCAAGAGTTTTGTTGTTTTGGTGCTGCTCGCCGTTTTTGGCAGCCTCTTTACTTTCTGGCTGGTCGGTTTCATGAAAGGCGAGCCCGGTGAGCGGGCCCAGGCACCTAAAACCGAAAACCAGAGCAGGACACCCGTGACCACTGTAAACTCGGGCGCGCCTATGGTGCTGGCCAAGGAAATTGCGGACACCAGCGGTTGGAAAGAGTATACGGATTCCAAATATGGCGTAAACTTCAAATACAATCCTGACTGGAAAATAAAAACCTGGGCCACCAACAAGGAAGGCTACGACGTTCTGGAAATTGACCCGGGTAAAAAGTATTACAACATTAAAATCTACGCTAGTAACAAGGATTACTATGTCATGAATGGGCTGCCCGTGGAAAAAACTGTAATCGGCGGTTTGGAAGCGTTGGATGTTTCCGACTTGCTCTATGGCGTAAAAAAAGGCTCCACCTACCTGACTTTTGACATCGGGCTTTCCCTAAGCCTAAAGCCGCAGTTCAATGGGCTGATTGAGTCGGTAAAATTCCAATAGGTTTTCCTTTTAAACTCCCTTCCGCCTCTTGCGGAAGGGAGTTTTTTAGGGGTTGAAAAAAATCCCCTGTTTAAGGTATAATTACTCCATCCATTAACAGTATTAACAAGAAACTATGACAGAAAACACAATGTTGTGGTATGCAGTGGGGGCAGGCCTGTTGGCACTTCTATACGGAAGTGTTTTAATTTGGCAAATCCTCAAGGCTCCGCAGGGCGAAGGCAAAATGATTGAAATAGCCAAAGCCATCCAGGCAGGCGCAAAAGCCTACCTCATGCGCCAGTACAAAACCGTAGGGTTACTGGCCGTGGTTATTGCCGTCTTAATGAAGCTGACCAACTTCAGCCGGGAAACGATTTTCGCCTTCTTTGTTGGCGCCATCCTTTCCGCGGTTGCAGGCTTTGTCGGCATGAACATTTCCGTGCGCGCCAATGTCCGTACAGCCGAAGCCGCCAAGAAAGGGCTTAAGGGCGCACTGAACTTGGCTTTCAAAGGCGGAGCCGTGACCGGCTTGTTCGTAGTGGGCCTTGGCCTTTTGTCAGTTTCCGGTTTTTATTTGTTGACCCATGATTAC